>JBFXII010000039.1:0-11969 GCA_050176095.1 Desulfomonilaceae bacterium | reverse complement strand
ATTTAATCGGCTTAAGAGTCCGAACCATTTCTTTTATAACATGGATTACATTGACTATTTTAGAAAAATCCACAGTGGTCCAATTGGCTTGTATTTCTATGATGGTAATCATAGCTATGAAAATCAGTTTGAAGGCCTAAAGGTTGCTGAACCCTTCTTTAGTGACAGTTGTGTTATATTGGTTGATGACACCAACTGGGATGAACCCTATCAAGCTACTTTTGATTTCGTTAAAGCCAGTAAGAACAGCTACAGAACTCTTCTCGATGTCAAGACCAGGCACAATTGTCATCCAACATTCTGGAATGGAATTTTGGTAATACAAAAAGCCTGATCACAAGGGGAAGAAGCTATTTTCTAGCTTGAAATATCTTTATTCGTTTTCCGGGAAAACAGGTTTAACGAACAGGATCAATATGCTTGCCATGAAGCTGAAAGCACTTAGGTAGCCAAAGACAATCGAGAAGTTTTTAGTAAAATCGAGAATGAATCCACTCAAGGCAGGTCCTAAAGGACCGGAGAAAAAACCGTATGCAGTGAAGACAATACCAAAGACACTTCCAAAATTTTGGATGCCAAAACAATCTGTAACCAACGGCGCAGACACTGTAAATAAGGAACCGAATGCAAAACCGATGAATCCCGCGTAGACTGAAAGCCACAATAGGGAGTTGGCATTCATAAGACCAATATATGCGGCGCCAGATATCATAAAGCTAATACTCATCGTAATATTACGACCTACGTAATCTGAAATAATCCCACTAACTAATCTCATCACTCCACTTGTAAGATTGAAAGCCATCAATATCACAACCGATAATTCTATAGGATATTGTTTAGATATGCCATATGACGTGGAAAGCGGTACCATGGCAATGCCTGCAGCCCCTTGTAGCGCCCAAGTCAACCACAAGAACTGGAAGCTTCTGGTCTTTACGATTTTTTTTAGGGTCATGGGTTCGAGGGGATATGTTGACTTCAGGCTAGATGGCTGTTTCTCGGTTAATGTTGCTGAGAGCGTTTGAAGAGGTGGACCGTCCGTGAGTTGTGCCGAAAATATACCAGTAACTAAGGAAATCGCGCCTAATGTATAGATCATGTTGGTGTAGCCGATCGAGTCTAACAGGAAGACAAAAACAGGCGACATGAGGGCTGCAGATAAACCAAAGGTCACATTTACAGCTCCAGCAACTAGACCTCTTTTTTCCGGATACCACCTTTGGACACTCGTTAGGGACGGGGTGTAAATCAAACAAGATGACGCTCCGGCGATAAAAGCGAAAATATAAATCATATAAAAATTTGAAGCAAAACTGAGAATGATTACATTGACTGATGTTGTAGCAACTCCCAAAGTAATGGTACGCTTCAGTCCAAATCGATCCTGCCATCTGCCCACAAAAAACATAAATATTCCAACACCAGCTAGAACAAAGAATAAGATGGATCCTATTGCTCCTTGAGAAACGCCGAACTGGTGTTTCCAATAGGGGGCCATCACACCGGGAAAGCCAAAAATGAATGCTCCCGACCAAAACAGAGAAGCGGCGCAGCCAATTAGGGCCCTCAGTCCTGATGTTCGTAGAGCCATTTTGAAGTTCCTTTTTTAACTATTTTTTGTGTCCAGTTTTTTATCTGATAGTATGGACAATACAGGTTCAGGCTCATATACTAACAGCAAAATGGTCAGCGGGAGTAATACATTTTGGAATCAATAATTGATGAATTGGCTAAATCTGAGCGTTTCGATCCTCAAGATTTAAGCGATAACATAACAAATGGCAGGGCTGTGGTTTTCAAAGCTCCACCCAACGGACGACCAGTTGCCATTGGTAAGGGACTTAAAATAAAAGTCAACGCCAATATAGGGACGTCCGGAGATGTTAGTGATGAAGAAATGGAGCTCAGGAAACTACACGCAGCCTCAAGAGCGGGCGCAGACGCTGTTATGGATTTGTCGACAGGAGGTAATTTACGTTCTGTAAGGAAAAAAATTGTGGAGGCGTCACAGATTCCTGTAGGTTCTGTTCCTATTTATGAGGCCATAGTCAAAGCAGTGCGAGAAAAAGGTGGCGCTGAGAAAATGACGGCTGATGAAATGTTGGCCGCGATCAGATTACATGGGGAAGACGGAATAAGTTTTGTGACCGTTCACTGCGGTGTAACACTTTCCGTTTTGGCAAGGTTAGAAGATAGCCCTAGAGTATGCGGGATAGTTAGTCGTGGAGGCAGTTTCATCGCCAGATGGATGAGGCTTAATGGCAAGGAAAATCCTCTTTATGAAAGGTTCGATGAGGTCCTTGATATTTGTAAGAAATACGGTATGGTTTTAAGCCTTGGAGACGGTTTAAGACCTGGAGCTGTTGCTGATTCACTTGATGCGGCGCAGCTAGAAGAACTTATGACACTGGGTGAATTGAATCGTAGGTCAAAGGCTGCTGGAGTTCAGGCAATTATTGAAGGTCCGGGCCATGTTCCCATAGATCAAATTCCTACGCAAATGATCCTTCAAAAACGTCTTTGTGACGAAGCTCCATTTTATGTGTTGGGGCCTTTGGTTACGGATGTAGCTCCAGGGCTCGATCACATCACATCGGCCATTGGGGGAGCAATAGCAGGTTGCAATGGAGCTGACTTCCTTTGTTATGTGACACCTTCAGAACATCTTGGTTTGCCAAATGTTGAGGATGTCAGAATGGGGGTGCTGGCGGCTAGAGCAGCTGGACATGCTGCTGATTTGGTGAGACGGACTCCTGGGGCATGGGAATGGGATGTTAAGATGAGCAAGGCCAGACGCGAAAGAGACTGGTCCAGCCAAATGGAATTAGCTCTAGATCCAGAACTAGCTAGGGAAATCAGAGCCTTAACGTGTGAACAAGATCACGAAACATGCACAATGTGCGGCGATTTATGCGCATACAAGGCCGACTCAACTATTTAAGTTGTTCCAACACTACGGATAACGCAGGTCATGCTCTTCAATCAATTTTACAATTTGGCTTACACTTTCAGCTTGTTTCAGGCTATTGGTTAACAAAGGATCTTTAAAAAGGCGAGAAATTCTAGCAAGAGCCTTTAAATGTTCGCCTGCGCAATTTTTGGGAGCTAGCAGAAGAAAAAACAGATAAGTTGGTTTGTTGTCCATCGAATTAAAATCGACTCCACGTGAACTTTTTCCGAAGCTAGCCGCCAATCTTTTCAAACCTTCACATTTTCCATGGGGGATAGCTACACCACCTCCCAATCCCGTGCTACCAAGTCTTTCCCTTTCAATTAAGGTTTTCATCAACTCTGATTTGTCGAGGTTGTGATGTGACAACAGGATTGGTTCAACCAATTCGGATAAAACATCAACCTTAGAAACGGAATTGAGTGAAACTATAATTGATTCGTCAGGGAGGAAATCTAGAATCCTCATTAGATGACACTCTCGATATCAAATGCTCGTCATGATAAATTACTCATTGAACATTTATGGTAACATAATTAATTTGATTGTATAAATTAATTTTATATGAAAAGGTCAAGTTTGCCTTTTCGAACTGAAAGAGTCATTGACTTTCAAACGATTAGCAAAATGTTATAAAACTGCCGTTTTCAACCAAAAGGGCGTCTTTGAAGACGCCCTCACTTTTAGGCATTGGTTTTAGTTTTTCCAGTCCTTGGAACAATTTTGTCGCAAGGACCTCCTTTCGATGCTCGAAAGCCTCCAGAGACCTGGAAATCCTTCCGGAAAAATTATGAACTTTGAGGAACTATCAAACCATAATTCCCATCTTTTTTACGATAGATGACGTTTACCGACTGAGTTGAAGCGTTATTGAAAACTAGAAAATCCTGTTGTGACAGATCCATCTGCATTGCGGCCTCATCCACCGACATTGGCTTAACGAAATAATTTTCTGTCTTTATTATGATGGGCTCTTTATCATCTTCAAAGCTTTCATGCTGATAGACTTCCCTTTTCCATCTGATCTCTTTTCCGGCTACTGGTTTATGGTTTCTGATTTTTTCGCGATATTTCTTGACCTGTCTTTCTATTTTATCCATCACGAGATCGATGGCGGCGTACATATCTTCGTGGGCTTCTTGACCAGCGATTCTAAGGCCATCGGCATTTATCACCACATCCGCAATTTGTCGGAATTTTTGAACGCTTAGTGTAACCTGGCTCTCTAATGGACGGTCAATATACTTGGTGAGCTTCATTGTTCGGTCTTGAACATAATTTTTCAAGGCGTCCGACGGCTCCATGTGTCTGAAAGTTACTGCAAGTTGCATAAAACATTACCTCCTTGGAAGGATCTCCCAAATTCAAGCTGAGAGACTCAAAATTTCTTCTTACGTTTACTAGACGGAGGGATTCCGAGCATATCTCTATATTTTGCCACAGTTCTGCGAGCTATCATGATTTGCGATTTAGACAGATAATCTGCTATTTCCTTGTCGCTTACCGGCTTTTTCGGGTCCTCTCCCTTAACGATTTTAAGTATCTGATTCTTAACTGATTCCGAAGCTATTGCGTCATTACCATGCTTGATGCCTGCATTGAAAAAAAATTTTAATTCAAAAACACCTCGAGGAGTATGAACATATTTATTAGTAGTTACCCTACTAATTGTCGATTCGTGCATTTCTATATCATCAGCTACATCTTTTAACACTAATGGCTTTAAGTAATCTATTCCCTTGTCAAAGAATTCTCTTTGAAATTTGATTATGGACTTAGTGGTCTTGTAAATTGTTCTCTGGCGCTGATGGATGCTTTTTATAAGCCAGATGGCGCTCCTCATCTTTTCTTGTATATATTCTTTTGCTTTGGGATTAGAAGAACCATTGTAGAGTTCTTTCTGAAACATTGAGCTGATTTTGAGTTTTGGAAGGCCGTCATCATTGACAATGACAGAGTAATCTTTTCCCATTTTGAATACGAAAATATCTGGCTCTACGTAAATCGTTTCTGAACCCATAAAAGGACGACCAGGCTTGGGTTCAAGCTTCGATATAATTTTAGCCACTTCTTGCGCCTCTTCAATGCTAATTTTAAGCTTTCTGGATATTTGCTCAAATTTTGCTAACTGAAGAAGATCAAATGCATTTTCCAAGACGTTGATCACGTTAGAGTCTGGGGGTTCCATGTATCTTGCCTGAATGAGCAAACATTCTCGCAAATCTCTGGCCGCAACTCCACGAGGCTCAAACTCTTGAACGAGCTCCAGAACTTGTTCCACTTCTTCAATTGAAACAGACAAATTTCGTGCTATTTCTTCTATCGAGATGTCGAGATAACCTTGGTCTGTGACGTTTCCAATTATTTCCAGGGCAATTTTACGACTCAGCCCCTCAATCCTGCTGAACTGAAGCTGTTCGAGCAAGTATCGAAACAAATTAGTTTTATAAGTGGTCATATTTTCGAGCGGATTTAATTCGGAAAAATCCCTCTGCTTAGGCATGTAGTCGGCGCCATAGGTCTCCAGGTAATTTTCCCAGTCGACGTCAAAAAAATCAGCTTCAGACTGCTTCGGCTCTGCCACCATTTCCTCTAGTGAACTCAAATCATTGTGAAATGGCTCATCCTGGCTAGTGAGAGGTTCATCGTAAGAGCCTACTTCCAGAACAGGGTTCTCTTTCAATTCCTGCTCCAAAGCTCCTATCATTTCCAGATGATTGTACTGAAGAAGCTTTATAGCCTGTTGAAGCTGTGGCGTCATTACCAACTGCTGGATTTGACGCAATTGTTGTTTTATCTGAAGAGCCATGATGAATTCTAATTTAGTTACATGCTAAATTGTTTTCCGAGATAAACTTCTTTCGCTTTTTCGCTCGCAGCTATTTTTTGAGGATTTCCTTGTTCAAGAATTTTCCCTTTATCTAAAAGATATATTGTATCACACACACCCAGGGTCTCTCTAGTATTGTGATCGGTAATAATGACTCCAATGCCTCTTTCTTTCAATTTTCCTATTATTTTTTGAATTTCAAGTACCACTATGGGGTCCAGACCGGCAAACGGCTCGTCCAGAAGCATAAAACTCGGGTCTATAACCAACGCCCGAGTGATTTCCAATCGCCGTTTCTGACCTCCTGAAAGGCTCTCGGCCTTTTGATCACGAAGTCGTGAAATGTCTAGTTCGGCAAGCAGCCCTTCCAAACGATCATTGCGTTTTTTTTTATCTGGTTCAACTGTTTCCAAGATAGCCATTATGTTTTGAGCCACCGTTAGTTTTCTAAAAACCGATGTTTCCTGGGGTAAATAGCTGATACCTAGTCTAGCGCGTAAATAGACAGGCAAATCCGAAATGTCCTGGCCATCTAGATAGACCTCTCCTGCGTCCGGTTTTACCAATCCCGTTATCATGTAAAAGGTAGTTGTTTTACCAGCTCCATTGGGACCTAATAAACCGACAACACTCCCTGAGGTGATACTCAGGCTAACGTTGTCCACAACGCGCCTGCCAGAGTACTCCTTGACTAGGCCCCGAGCTTTCAATTCTATTGCGCTCGCGACTACTTCTCCTTTTCTTTTTTTTGTTTTGATGGATTGATCACGGCTGTAATCAATGTGTCATCTCCTCCGATAAGCTCTGATCGATTCTCATCAAGATAGATGATGATTGTTTGAGCCGTAAGGGCGTCTGGGCCTTGCCAGAGCCTTGGCGGACCTTCCGAAAGAGTGATTGTTCTCTTGAGGTTATCAAAAACGGCTTTCCCCGCAGTAGCCATCCTGTCATTTTGAACTATCTTGACGGCCCCGGAAGCAATTATTGATTTGATTCCGCTAGCTGTTTGCAATTCTTTGGGTAGCTTTTTTACGGGATTAGTCCCATTATTTGAACCCTGTTTTTCATCATATAGAATTGTCAGACGATCGCAGGTAAGAATCAAGTCACCTTGCTGGACCTTTACAGTGGATTCAAAATTTACTTCTTTGCCACCGGGAACATTTTTTGCTGAAAAACGTTTCGATGTAATGTTAATTGGTTGATCTGAATCAGGTCCGAGAGACAGGTAATCATTGCATAAAACCTGCTGAGAAGTTTGAAACAATAAAATCAATCCTAAAAGCAATACCAAAATAGTTTTCATTGTTATTCTAAAATAAGGCTGTTACATGGGCAGCCTTTTTCCGGGTTCAACCCATTTGACATTAAAGAGACTGGCTTTAACATCTTGTTCAATTATTATCTCTTCCCGATCTAAAGACAGCCTCAACCCTCTGCCTGACAACTTCATGTCAGATCCTTCCAAAAATATTGGATCTGCTGTATGGGCTACCAATGCGCCCTGAGAATAGTTTATGTCATCTGTGAAAAATTTGAAGTCCTTGTAGTTTATCGTCACTGCACCTCGAGCTTTAATTGAACCGGACTTCTTATTCAATTCACCCGAATCTGCATTTAAAAAAACTGTTCCACCGCCACCACCATGGTAGACTATTTTGGGAGATTTGAGTTCGACATGATCCATGGATTGAGCTACCAAAGCGGATTCGGCCTCCAGGTCCCATTGGTTAGCTCCAACTGAGGAATACGTGAATTTTTCAACTTTGATACCGCTTGATGAGACATTTGTGGTTTTAAAATTATTATCCGATTCACCAGCATACTTCGATATTGCGAATCCGGAAATAAGAGCTAGTATTGACATCAGAATAAGAGCTTGAGTTGCCTTCCTCAGATTCTTAATTCTGTACCATCTCTCGATTTCTTTGTGATTCATTTTATGGTCTTGAAGGATTTCGATGTTATGCTCTTTTATTTGTAATAACGTTTCATAACATCTGCCCATTTCCCTTGGGCTTTAAGGATCATTTCCACCACTTCCCTTGCAGCGCCTCGCCCACCCGAGTGACGAGTTATGATTTTAGCCTCGTTGCGGACCTCGGCCGGCGCTTCGGGTACGGTAAATGACAGTCCAACCGCTCTCATCATGGGAATGTCTACGATATCGTCACCAACAACGGCTACCTGATCGAATTCAATCCCTAAATGTTGGACAATCCTTTCAAGAACAGGTTTCTTGTCCCAAATTCCCTGATACACATGGTCAATTCCGAGATCAGCAGCTCGCCACTTGACTACCTTGGAACTTCGCCCGGTGACCAGTGCTACATCGAGACCAAATCTCTTAGCAATCTTTATACCATGTCCGTCTCTTACATCAAAGGATTTAATCTCAAGGTCATTGTTACCGAATATAATTCGGCCATCGGTCAATATTCCATCAACATCAAAAATGATGAGTTTGATTTTAGCTAATTCATTCAAAAGCCGTCGATTTTCAGAATCCCCAACTGAGTCTAGTTGTTTTGACTTTTCGGTCTGATGCTGGATATCAAGTTTTGTAACTAAGTGAATTTGAACCAATTTTGAGACTAGGCTTTCGAGCTGCCTCAATTCTAGAGAATTTGGACCATCGCAGAGGGCCGAGTCGGGGTTGGGGTGGGTTTCGACAAAGACACCGTCTGCTCCTGCAGCAACGGCTGCCATAGCAAGAGGGAAAACCAATTCTCTGTTTCCTCCGGACTTGCCGTCCGCTGCGCTCGGCTTCTGGCATGAATGGGTGGCGTCGAATATGATAGGGAATCCATGCTTTTGCATTAAAGGTATTGAACGCATGTCAACAACTAGGTCATGGTAACCAAAACTTGAACCTCTCTCCGTGATCATTATCTTATTGGAACCAGCGCTCATGATTTTACCAATAGAGTGCTGGATGTCATCCGGAGCTTGAAACTGCCCCTTTTTTAGATTTACTGTTTTTCCGGTCAATGCGGCCGCTACCAAAAGATCGGTCTGACGAGACAAGAATGCCGGTATTTGAATAACATCCAAGAAATCTGCTACCCATCCAGCTTGTTCGGGAATGTGGATGTCGGACACGACAGGGATGCCGAATACTTCCTTAACCTTCGACAAAATTTCTAGACCCTTGGCAAGTCCCGGTCCTCTAAAAGAATCGATTGATGTACGATTTGCTTTGTCAAACGATGATTTGAACAGGACAGGAATACCGAAGGCTTCACCAATTCGTGTAACCTCCTCTGCCACTTTCATTACAAGAAACTCTGATTCGATCACACACGGCCCAGCTATGAGAAATAGCTTCGAGCTATCACACAAATCGTGTTTTCCCACCATAATGGATCGTTCCAGATTGATCGTGCGCATAAATTATCTCCATCAGACTAAAGACATTTCATCACTGACAAATTAAAAGATCAGATTGAATAATAAATTATAGTGGAAATATAGATTAGGCCAAACAATACGGCAATTCCATTACAAATCATAATAATCCTATCTTTCTTCAGCAAACCGTAAATGAACCATGTCATTACCCCGAATTCAAAAAACAAGGCCCCAGGTAATGATTGCCCTTTGCTTGAACTCACGCTGTACATTTCCCACACATGAAATAATGGAATAGTTCCCATTAATGCCCCAACTACAATCGTAACTTTAGACCATATTCTCAGCAATATCTTACCCTTCAAAACATGACCAAAATTTAAGACTTTTTCTATTTGATTCTCAATCAACAGGAATAACTATAGAAAAAGCTTTCAAAGATGGTGACTTCGCAGCGAAGAAACCTCATCAGCGATTATTTGGATTATACGACAAAGCGTGGCGGTTTTATAGCCGAAGCCCTGTAAAGGTCTGATGGTTCGATCAGCCTATCGTTACTATTCCCAAGTAGCCGTCTACAGAAATTCTGTCCCCTGTTTTAATAATTTTGGAAGCATCGGGCACTCCCGTAACGCATGGCAGGCCATATTCCCTAGCAATTATAGCGCCGTGAATTAACATTCCTCCCCTTCGTTCAACAATAGCCGAGCACAAAGGGACCACAAATGTCATGTTGGGGTCTATAGAATCACAAACCAGGACTTCTCCTGATTTAATATCAAACAAATCCGAAGACTTGAGTATTACCCTAGCGTATCCAGAGGCAAAACCTGGACCTGCCGGTTGGCCTCGAAGTTGGCGGACTTTGCTAACAAAAATCTTGTCATCAAGTAGTTCGTCGCAAACTTCTGGAAGCGGTCTGTACGTTGGATCTGATAAAGCTTGAGCAACTTGCTCAGGTTTGAGATGTCTTGAGTGTTCATATCCTTTAGCCACCAGGCGTTGGATTCCATTGTTTACAGCAGAATTCAAATGTCTTTGAATATTCCCCAAATAGATGTTGTCATCATCGCGCAATCGGTAGCTATATCTGGCGAGTTCAAGCAATTCCGAAGCGTGAGACCTTGATTCGCCCTCAAATTTTGACAGGAAGTCCTCTATCCTTTCTTCTACATTAAATTGTTGCGTTCTCGGAACGTACGTGTTGGATCTCTGGAGTTCCTCTAAAAAATTCGTCAGTATTGGAGATGATTGATCTCCATCAAAATATTGAGATAACCATCCTTGCCAAGGATGCGTCCTGATATCATTACCCTTTTTTCCCTGAAACTTTTGATCATTTGTAATTTGATCTTTTTCGGGAAAAGGCCCAGATTTCATTTCATGGGCCAACTCGGACAGGTCAGCGTTTCTCTGTACACTCAACATGTTTGTATGGCTCAGCAATATCATAAATTCGTATGGATCCTCAGGTCTTATCGCATCATTATAGAACTGCCCAAAAAGTCTTATCCCATGGGCAAATGGGATAAAGTAACGCCAATAAATAGCTACCCAATTTTTATTTAGTTCATCACGTGATAATATTTCTTGAGAAAGGTCATAATCAGACAGAGAGGTAAAATCTCTTTCATGCAAGTCATCAGAAGCCTTAATCATTGTAGGTATCAGCTCTGACTTGATTTTGTCACGCAGTTGTTTCAGATTTTCAAAGCTCCTTACGAGGCTTTTGTACCAGATTCTATCGTCTTCCAACTCGGATTGAATAGTTGTAATAGGTCTTGACTGTAGGGCCACAAGATTTTTGTTACTAAACGTCCATTCTACATCCTGAGGTCTGTCAAAAATTGACTCACAGAATTTGCCGAGACTGAAAACCTCTTTGACCTCATCATCGCAAAGTGGTGGTGATACTATTTGATGGGGTTCAAGCTTTACCAGCCTTGTTCCGCCTTTTTCATATGGTAAAAAACATTCACTGCGATCAGCAGGATGAAAGTCAACTAGCTCACCTGTGATGTTAGATAGAATCCATCTATCAGGAGAAATGGAACCGTCGACCAGTCCCTGGTTTAGACCATATACACATTCTATAATCGAGTGGGGGTTATCATCAGGGCTTTTGGAGAAAATCACTCCTGATTTTTCACCCCCAACCATTTCCTGGATAATTACAGCTATCGAACTTGTGTAAGTGTCGAGTCCCAACTCGTTTCGATACATTAAAGTCCTATCAGACCACAGTGATGCCCAAACCAATTTGACATGTTCGAGTATAGAGTCACATCCTATGACATTAACAAAAGACTCATGCAATCCTGCAAATGATGTTTTTGAGCCATCTTCCCAAATTGCCGAAGAACGCACTACCGTGGGTTTGTTTTCGAAAGCTTCAGATATTTTATTCGCTAACTCGATTCTTAAATCGTCGGGAATGTCGGTCTTAATAAATAAGTTTCGAATTCTCAGAGATGCGTCCCAAATTTCTTCCCATCGCATTTCCGAGAAATCCTTGCGGCTCAATTCCAGCATTATCCTATTCCGAATGCCTGTTTTGTCGTTGTATTCTTTATAAACGTTAGAAGGAATGACGAAAGCATTAGGGACGCGGGCTCCTTCCAAGGCTAACCTGGCAAGGGAATATGCTTTACCTCCCAAGCTGACACGGTCTAAGGCCTCAAGGGAGAAATCGGATATCTTAAAAATCATTGTCTCAGATGTAGCTCCATAACATTTTGAAATCTGTACACACAATAATAAGTGTCAACATCAACACATATGACTGCGCAGCTTGGGGATTGAGCAAATTCCTTAAGGTGCGGGTGTTTGGAAAGA
>JBFXII010000038.1:0-12000 GCA_050176095.1 Desulfomonilaceae bacterium | reverse complement strand
ACGTATAGATTTCTTATAATCTATAGAACAGGCTTCAATTCTTGGGGGCATCACTGATGCCCCCAAGACTATATAGGACTTCAATAAATGACTCCAATTACTACAGATTATTTTAAAGACACAGATTTTTCTCGAGATAATGAGGGCTCGGACCACGAATTTTACCTAAGACCTCGTTTTGTAAATCATTTAGACACAACGGCCCTCGAAACGGTTCAAAATCTTTATTCACATCTTATTCCCAAGAATTCCAGGATACTGGATTTGATGTCAGGGCCAGATTCACACCTAAATACAGATATAGAACCGCAGTATGTTTGTGGATTAGGTATGAACATGGAAGAAATGGAAGCAAATCCTATCCTTGACGAGAAGATAGTGCATGATGTTAATGCCCAATCCGTATTGCCCTTCGATGACAATTCTTTCGATGTGGTAATTAACACGGTTTCAGTTGATTACATGGTTAAACCGATAGAGATTTTTTGTGATGTCGCCCGTATTTTGAAGCCGAAAGGAATGTTCATAGTTGTTTTTTCAAACCGCATGTTTCCTCCTAAAGCCGTAAGTATCTGGAAATATACTCGAGAAAGCGCCCGTGTCGATTTGGTAAAAAAATTTTTCAGGTTTAGCCAGAAATTTAGTATTGAGGGATACACTGAAAGTAAGGGTAAGCCGCGTCCCAAAGATGATAAATACTTTCATCTAGGCATACCAAGTGATCCTGTCTATGCTGTTTGGGGAACAGTTATAAAATGATCATTCTTGACGGAAAGTATGTATGCTCGTGATGGAGAAATTCGAATGAAACCTTACGCGCTAATGGTTGTAGATATGATCAAAGACAACGTCATTATTGAACGTGATAGCAAATTTGATCGTCAGGCAGGCCGTATTATACCTAATATTAACAAGCTTTCAGCTCATTTTAGGCAAATTTCGAGCCCTGTAATTTTTGCATGTGACAGTTTTCTCCCCAATGATTTCATGTTCAGAGGCCGAATGAAACCGCACGCCATTAGAGGCACTGGGGGAGATCAGCCCATTGATGAGCTTAACCCCTCTCCTTCAGACCATGTTCTGCTCAAACGGAGGATGAGCGCTTTTTACAAAACCGATCTGGACCAGAGCCTTCGACTATGGGGAATCGAAACTGTCGTGGTGACAGGAATAGTCACTAACGTGTGTGTGTTGTTGACAGCGCTTGACGCCATTCAGAATGATTTTAGGTCCGTCATCGTTTCCGACGCTTCAACATCATATGATGACTCTGTTCACGAAATGACTCTCAAAATTTACGACAAATTTGTTTTAGACCCCTTATTCAGAATTATGACCACTGACGCCATCATAAGCGAAACTGCAGGCCATCTTAACAAGTAGGTCTTTTAAGAGTTACTTTCGAGTAACCTTTTGAAAACTTTCGTTATAGCGGAAGCCGTGGCATCAACAATTGGAACTACCTTACTGTAATTCATTCTTTTAGAACCCACCACCCCAATACAACCAAGCACTTGTCTATCGGCTCTGAGAGGGTAGGCTATAATAGAACAAGACCTCATTTGATCAAGTCCATGCTCTGAGCCTATTAATATTTGAACTCCCTGGGCGTTTAATGTCTTGTCCAATATTTTGAGTAAAGCGCTTTTATGCTCAAAAGTTACCAGCACAGCTTTGAGATTCTCAATTTGAGAAAATTCTGGATCATCAACAATATTGGTCTGACCTTCGACAAACACTTCAGCGGAAGAATTATCTGAGAGAATGATATGACCAAGACGCAGTGTTTTGGCGAGCATGACATCGAATCTAGTTTTTTCGAGACATAACTCGCGCTCGATTCTTTCTCTAGCTTGTCTCAGATCAAGGTCTTTAAGCATCTCATTGAGTTGGCGCCCATAGATCTCAAGAGTTTCCTGGTTGACGTTATCCTCATCGTAAATGACTTTATTCTGAACCAATCCAGTTGTTGAAACCAGTACCACCAAGATTCTGTCAAACGAAATCTTAATGAATTCAATAGTCTTAAAGGTCTGTTCGTCAACTGGAGAGCAGATGGAAACGCCTGCCTGTCGAGACAATTCGGCCAATACGACAGACGAGTGTCTAAGTACATCCCGAACATCTAGACCAGCAGTTTTTATGCTGGATTCTATGGATGCCTCATGATCAGAATTTAATTTTTGAGTGGCTATAAGTCTATCCACATATACTCGGTAACCCAAATCTGTGGGAACCCTACCAGCACTTACATGAGGCTGTTCAATAAAGCCCATGTCAGTTAAATCACCCATTATGTTTCTTATAGTGGCGGCAGACAAGCCAACGGAGAACTTTTTTGAGACAGTTCTTGAGCCTACTGGCTCACCAGAACTTATATATTCAGATACGATTGCATGTAAAATTGTTTCCGACCGAGGTCCCAAACCGCTCATGGTCTATTCCTTTCGTCGGTTACAAAAAATGACCTGTCCGTAAATTAACTTTCAAAACTTTCAGCGTCAAGTGAAACAGAACTGACTCACTGAAGCGCTGCCTAGATCGCATTCTTTGAGGGCAGTTAAATTACACGCCCGTCTTTTCTGTAGGGAAACGCGCTATCAGAGACGTTTGAAATAATGAGCAAACGACCCACATGATCCTTTTGGGGCTGCAATTAATGGTTCTTCGACTCGACGTCCATCCAGAATGTCTCCAACATGAAAGCGGTCTCCATTCATATATCTGATTTCACCACCTGCGGCTTCAAGAATGATGCTGCCTGCAGCTAGATCCCTGACTGTAACATTTTTCATTATGCAAGCGTCTGCAGCGCTTCTGGCAACATATGCAAGGTGGCCTGCCGATGATCCCAAGTTCCTTATTTTACCCGGGAAGTTACTGGAGAAATCGTTGTGGAATCGCGAATATACGAGCACCAAAGATTCATTGTCGATGGTAGGATCCTGTCTAACTCTAATTTTGTGATCATTTAAAAAGGCTTCTCTACCGGCATAAGCCGAGTAAAGTTCGCCTGTGACTGGCAAGTACAAAAATCCCAAAACCGGCCAGAATTTTTCGAAGAGCGCAGCGCTTACTCCCCAAACGGGCATGCCAGCCTGAAAGGAAGCGGCTCCATCGAGTGTGTCTACTATCCATAAAAAACGAGGTGTATGTTCTCCATCGACTTCTGATTCGGTCAAATCTCGTAAGAAAACATGGCCCTCAAAACTGCCTCCTATTTTCGAAGATATAATTTCCCATGCTGTATTTTCTGCCTCGGTCACAAGCTCATCGTCAAATTTCAGTTCACGATTTCCTCGGCCGTATAGTTCCAGCAGACTGGATCCACTTTTTCGCAAAGTATTTTCTACAAACTCTTTCAGGGTCCACAGTTCTCTTTCGGTTAGCGATTGGATTTCTGATGATTCCATTCTATACTCCAGAGGTGAAAGATTTTTTTGTGGTCACAAAGACTGTAAACCAAACAAAAATTAAAAAATGATCTGAAAATGCTTTGTTACATTTTCAAGCCAAGTATAGCAACAAAGCATGGATTAAGCGATATTGATTTGACTGAGGACTTGAAGAAAGCGAAAATTAGAAACACAATTTTTACAATTGGTTTAGAGTTGGATTAGAGTATTAGGGCAATTCTTGGATGATCCAAGACCTCGATTCCATCATCAAAACTTGATAATTTCCGGAGCAGATAATGCAATCATGGCAACAGCGGTACGCATCCAAAGTCGTAACAGCTCAACAAGCGGCGTCTCACGTTAAGAATGGAGATAGAGTCTATCTTGGTAGCAGTTGCTGCGAGCCGACAACGGTGATGGAAGCTTTGGGCAATTCCTATCTTGAAGACGTTGAATTTATACAATTTATTCGAGGACCTAAAGCAACAGAGCTTGCTTCAAAGATACCAGGACGTTTCACGATCAAAAGCTTTTTTGTTGGAGGTCGGACAGGAGAATCAGAGCACCCACTAGAGGCAGATTATGTTCCACTGTTTCACTCTCAAATCCCTAATTTTTTCAGAAATCGTCGAATAGCCATCGACGTGGCGATAATTCAGGTTGCTCCTCCAGATAGGTTTGGACGTTTTAGTTTGGGTATATCAGTTGACATAACAAGGTCAGCACTCGAATCGGCGCGTCTGGTTATAGCTCAAGTCAATTCAAAAATGCCCAGGACTAATGGCGACACAACAGTGCTTTCGGACAGAATTAATTATCTCGTCGAAGCTGATGAAGATTTGAACGAACTCCAAGAAGAGCGGCTCCAGGAAAGGGAATTGGCTATTAGCCGTTATTGTGGAGAGTTGATAGAGGATGGTTCAATTCTTCAATTTGGATTTGCTGGGATTTCACAGGGACTTATGGACCATTTGAAAGAGAAAAGAAATTTAGGGCTTCATACTGAAATTTTGGCTGATCCGATGGTTGATTTGATAGAATGTGGAGCTGTAAACAACAGCACGAAAAAGATTTACGCAGGTAAATCACTAGCTACATGTTGTATGGGTACAAGGCGACTTTATGATTTCATTGATGAAAATTCGTTAATAGAGCTTTATCCTTCGGATGTAATTTTAAATCCCACTTTTATAGCAGCCAATGACAAAGTGGTAGCAATCAATCTAGCTTTACAAGTAGATTTAAGGGGTCAGATCCGTCAAGGAAATCCTACCTGGACAGCCTTCGAAGGCTCAGGTGGCGATCACGATTTCATGATGGGCGCAAGCCTGTCGCGTGGAGGTCGTTCAATAGTTTGTCTGAGATCAACATCAATTAAGAGTGGGCGTTCGACGATAGTTCCATCTTTTGGACCAAAAGCCGCAGTGATACTGAATCGCGGAGAAGTCAACTACATAGTCACGGAATATGGAATCGCATATTTAGGGGGGCGAACAATTCGAGAACGAGCAATGGCCATCATAGAAGTTGCTCATCCAGATCATCGAGAAGAATTGATGAAATCGGCTAGAGAGATGGGTTACCTTTATTCCGATCAGTTCTACTATAAGAGCGTCAGTCCGGATCTCAGAACCAGAATAAGAACTGATAAGGTATTTAAAGGTGGTCTAAATTGCCATATAAGGGTGATCAAACCGACTGATGAAACTATGATTAGAGACCTTTTTTACAATTTGTCTGAAAGTTCAGTTTACTTCCGATATTTCAGTCCAAAAAGAAGCATGCCTCATAAAAATTTACAACAATACTGCAATATCAACGAAGATGAAGGCATATCTATTGTTGTTACCATGGGGCCGAGGGAGAATAGGCGTATTATAGGTGAGGCTCGTTATATGATTGAGCCAGGAGAGGGTTTGGCCGATACGGCCTTTATGGTCGATGAAAACTATCAAGGACGTGGAATTGCAACTTTTCTTCTAAGCTATCTTGTAGAAATAGCGAAAGAAAGACGGATTAAGGGCTTCAAGGCTGATGTTCTTTTCTCTAATCAACCAATGCTGAAAGTCTATGATAAGTTGCCATATAAAATGAACAAAAAATTCGCCGATGGAGTAATAAGTCTTACTTTCAAATTCGACGAATTAAAGGATACTCCGAAGTCAGTGGATACAGCTGGAACATAGGATTACTAACTACTAAAACTTTGATTTTCAAAAGATTTGAACAATGATTCTGAGTACAATCCCCGACGAAGAAGACTGCATTTCATTACTGCAAAAGTATGATACTCCTGATCATATTATCATGCACTCGCGCAAAGTATGGGAAGTAGGCAAGTTGATTGGAAATAAAGTCCGGCGGCACTGTGAAATAGACATGGCGTTATTGCGAGCATCTTGTTTGCTTCATGACATCGGGAAATATCCGAGTATAGTCGAAGGAAAGAAGTTTCATGACATTGTTGGAGAACAAATCCTTGTGAATGAAGGGCTTTCAATGGTAGGAAACATTATAGTCCAGCATGTGGTTTTACGATCCGACTTCAACGTACGTGTTGCTGAAGAACATGTCTTGTTTTATGCAGATAAGAGGGTTGTTCACGACAATGTTGTCAGTCTGGATGACAGATTTGTGTATCTGATTGACACGTATGGAAGAAATGCCGAGGCAATCAAGAGACTTCTGGAAATGAAGCAAGAAACGAAGCGAGTTGAAGAAGCCATATTCGCATACGTTGATTTTAGCCCAGAGGACATAATCTCTTTAATTTAGCAAGAAACAAATTTCCGAGACATTCCGGTGATAAAAAACAGAAATAGAGAAACGAACAATCGGGCAATAGTTCTTTTATCGGGAGGGTTGGATTCAACAACCTGTTTGGCAATAGCTAAGAAACAGGGTTATGAGGTAAGCGCTTTGAGCTTCAATTACCATCAAAGACATCGAATTGAACTCAGAGCTGCAGAGCAGGTAGTCAAGAGGATGGAGATATCCAATCATCTTATCTTAGACTTGCCTTTAGATCGAATTGGCGGTTCTGCATTAACGGACAACATTCCGATCCCCAAAGACAGCGGACTCGATTTTATCGAAATACCAATAACCTACGTACCGGCAAGGAATACTGTCTTTCTCGCGTTAGCATTGGCTTTGGCAGAGGTAATGGAAGCTGGACACATATTCATAGGAGTAAATGCTTTAGATTATTCTGGATATCCTGATTGTCGACCAGAATTCATTTCAGCTTTTCAAAAAATGGCTAATTTGGCCATGAAAAAAACTGTTGAAGGCAAGATGACAATCAAGATACATACGCCATTGATGAAAAAAAGCAAGTCAGAAATCATTAGAACCGGAATAAAACTTGGTGTTGATTATTCTCTAACAAGATCATGCTACGATCCTAATGAACTGGGGGATGCCTGTGGGCACTGCGATAGTTGTCTACTGAGGAAGCGTGGATTTGAACAAGCTGGAATAACTGATCCCACGATTTATCAGTCTTAAACTGAAATCTATTTTAAGAAGGTCGGTCAAATGGAAAAGTATTATGTTGATAACATAGCGGCCCTTGGAAAAACTCCTTTGGTGAGACTTAACAAAATCGTTGGGAAAACGGACTGCACAATTTTGGCTAAAATAGAAGGCAGGAATCCGGCTTATTCGGTAAAAGACAGGATAGCTGTCTAC
The DNA here is from genome assembly GCA_050176095.1 of Desulfomonilaceae bacterium. Classification (GTDB taxonomy): domain Bacteria; phylum Desulfobacterota; class Desulfomonilia; order Desulfomonilales; family Desulfomonilaceae; genus CAITZA01. The sequence goes on along the minus strand of JBFXII010000038.1, from coordinate 4,909 downwards.
ATGATAGCAGATGCTGAAAAGAGAGGGTTGATCAAAAGAGGGGTCGAAATAGTCGAACCGACTAGTGGCAACACTGGAATTGGGCTAGCTTATGTTTGCGCAATGAAAGGATACAAGTTAACCCTCACGATGCCTGACAGCATGAGCATTGAGCGACGAAAAATTCTTAAAATGTTTGGAGCCAATTTGGCGCTGACTGATGGAGCCAAAGGAATGAAAGGGGCTGTCGAGAAGGCCGAGGAGCTGGCGGCCCAAGATCCGAAAAAGTTCTTTATGCCTCAACAGTTCAAGAATCCAGCAAATCCCTTGGCGCATGAACAGACAACCGGCCCTGAGATATGGGAGCAAACGGACGGGAAAATCGATGTTTTTGTTAGTGGAGTCGGTACCGGTGGCACTATAACCGGTGTGAGCAGGTTCATCAAAAACAAGATGAAAAAAGAGATTTTCTCTGTGGCGGTGGAGCCTGCGGAAAGTCCTGTGATTTCTCAGACTCTTCAAGGCAAACAAACGATGCCTGGTCCACATAAGATACAAGGTATTGGAGCAGGTTTTATTCCTGATGTGCTTGACTTATCTATCATTGATGAGGTCCAGCAAGTGTCGAGTGATGAGGCTATAGAGTTCTCAAGGCTACTGGCAAAAAAGGAAGGTATGTTGAGCGGAATCTCATCAGGAGCCGCAGTGTTTGCAGCGATAAAAATAGCTCAGCGTAAAGAATTTCACAAAAAAAATATCGTCATAATCCTACCGAGCGCGGGTGAGAGGTATCTTAGTTCGGCCCTTTTTGAAGGCATCGAAGACTAAGCTGTTTTAGGTAATATTTGATTACAGGACAACGTTTTATGTTGCCGGCAAATGGAGTGACGCATGAGAAAGGACGATTCCTGTATTTTTTGCAAGATCGTGGAAGGGTTTATCCCTTGTATCAAAGTTTATGAGGATGACAGGCTATTGGCTTTCATGGACATCAATCCACTGAATACAGGGCACACACTTGTTATCCCCAAAGAACATTTTGAGAACATTTTTGAAATACCTGCGGAAGATTACGGATCACTTTCTAGCGTTGCCTCAAAAATTGCATCTGCAATAAAGAAGGCTCTAAACCCCGACGGTATTAACATCATGCAACTCAACGGCAAAGCAGCTAACCAAGTGGTCCCACACTTGCACATGCACATAACCCCTCGATGGCATGGAGACAATCTTACTATAAGCTCTTGGGAGCCCAAACCAGGAGATGTTGAGTCAATAAAAGAAAATGCTCAAGCTATCATAGCACAGTTATGATGGGAAAATAGGATTGGAACATTTGCTCAACACCTCCATTTGTGCCGACTCACAGTCCAGAATCTGAAAAAAGTCTATCAGGAAATGACGGAAAAATTAGATCAAAACGAACGGCTTTCAAGCTCCCAAAGCCCAAAGGAATTTCTCAACTATTTTGGCAAGGATAAAAAACTCCAATTATGGTTTGCTGACCAACGTACCAAACTTACGTCAGTCATTTTTCCCCCAATTGCAAGATTGGGTATAGTTCCAGACACAATTTCTTATGTCGGAATATCATTACTGGCAGGAGTCATTCTATATTTTGTGCGAAAACCCTGGCTGGCCGCCATTTTCTTACTGTGTCACATAATATGTGATGGGTTGGATGGAGCCTATGCCCGTAATACGAACAAGGCTTCACAATCCGGAGCATTTACGGATTTGGTCTGTGATCAATTTGGAATGGTTGTTGTGGCGATGCTCGCCATTTTCCATCACTTGGTTGAGCCACTAATTGGAGCTGTTTACGTAACGCTGTATCTTATGGTTGTGGTTTTCGGGGTAATAATCAATGTGATGGGCTTACAGGCCAGGATCACAATTACGAGTAAATATTTTCTTTACATAATTTACGGTATCTGGGCATTCACGGGCCAAAATTTCTTTTACGAATTTATGGCTTTCTTCTCCGCGATAATGGCCATTGAAGTAATTGTTGGATACATAAGACTAAAAAGGGGTATTCGAAAGAAATTTGATGCGCTTGTTCGTTTCTCCGTCGATGATATATACTCAGGTAAACTGCACTATATTATTAATGTAACCATTCCGGTGTTGGTTCTAGCTATGATCCTTGTTGGTGGCAACTGGATCCCCATAAAGGCTATGATGGCCAAACCATCCGATATTCTTAATTGGACAAAACTAGCGCAACTGATCGACCCTAATGAACCTATTGAAATACTGGGATTTGGCGCTAATGACAACAAATTCTTGTTCTTGTTGAGGCGTGAAAACGAGAAAATTGAAGTCCGCCAGGTTGATCCGTCCAATAGTTTGGAAGTCACCGAGTCATTTCAGGCTCCAGCATATATTCAGCCTTCTTTTAAGGCTCTCCCAATTTACGATAAGTCCCTTCTTATAGCTGACAGTTCCACTAGGTTGTTAATGGGACTTGACCTTGAAGCTTCGTTCAAGTCGAAGAAGGCGGTGACCACACTGACCTTACCTCTAGGGTATTTGAGAGTCACAGCTATGAGTACAACTCAGTTTCAAGGGAAAACGGTATGGCTTGCCGCTAATTATCTGTATACCAGGAAGACCTATGTAATTGATCCTGAACTTGCCTTGAAAAAGGGATATATTTTGGGTGGCTTGATAACCTACTATATCAACGGGAGTTTTCCCTCAGGTTTGGAAGTCGACGATGACATGGTCATAGAATTAAATAGGTCTCCCTTCAATTCATTGTTATACTTGGCTTCACTGAACAAGCTAACTTCGGGAAAAGATTTGTTAGCTTCAGCAATATTGTCTTTCGCCCCACCGGAACCTGATGCCATAGGGCCTGTTAAAATAGGAAATGATATAGTAATGTTGACTCCTACGGGCCTACTCTATAAATTGGACCGCAAGTCAGTGTTGAAATGACTCAGTTGATATCATCCAAGCTTTGAATTAAAAGACCTTATAACTGACAAATCTCTCGTTTAACGTATTCATGACTCAAATAATCAAGTAATTGTTGGCCTCAATGGAGACCTTTTATGGAGTACATAAGAAACTTCTGTATTATTGCGCATATTGATCATGGCAAATCGACCCTTGCGGACAGACTTCTTCAAATAACGGGAGTTGTCGGAGATCATGAGTTTCATGATCAAATGCTTGATACAATGGACATAGAAAGAGAACGTGGAATAACTATCAAAAGCCAATCGGTAGCCTTACCTTACAAGGCAAAAAATGGCAAAACATATACACTTAACCTCATTGACACTCCAGGTCATGCTGATTTTTCTTATGAAGTGTCCAGGGCCCTAGTTTCTTGTGAGGGTGCTTTACTTGTTATAGACGCCTGTCAGGGAATCCAGGCTCAAACCCTGGCTAATTTCTACATGGCCGTTGATCAGGATTTAGAGATAATCCCGATAATTAACAAAATAGATTTACCTGCAGCGGACATAGAGAGGGTCAAACATCAGATAGAGAAAGATCTGGGTCTGGACTCTAGCGCATCTCTTCTTGTTTCAGCCAAGGAGGGAACGGGTGTGGAGGAGATACTGGAGGCTATTGTCGATATTGTTCCAGCTCCTAAAGGCGATGTCGAAGCTCCCCTGAAAGCCTTAATTTTTGATTCTCACTGGGATCCATATCGTGGAACTATTGTCCACATCAGAATTTTTGACGGTCAATTAAAGCAAGGTGACAGTATCAGACTTTGGTCAACGGGAGCTGTTTACAGAGTTGAGGAGACAGGTATCTTTCTGATTGAGAAAAAGCCGGTAAAAAAATTATTGGCTGGTGAGGTTGGCTACATTATAGCAGGGATTAAAACGGTTAGCGACACACGGATCGGTGACACAGTAACACTTGATGAAAAACCATGTGAAGCTCCACTTAAAGGCTTTCAATTGGTTAAGCCTGTAGTTTTTTCCTCTTTTTATCCAATTTCCTCTGATGATTACCAGGAACTAGCCGAAGCCCTGGAAAAGTTAAAATTGAACGATGCGTCTCTGACTTTTGATAAAGACCATTCTACTGCTCTGGGTCATGGGTTTAGGTGTGGATTCCTTGGGCTATTACACCTTGAAGTGGTCCAGGAAAGGCTTGAGCGAGAATTCGGTCTTTCATTGATATTGACGGCTCCATCTGTCCAATACATGATAACTTTAAAAGACGGCTCGGAAATAATGATAGATAACCCGGCCAAGTATCCCGATCCCGTCTCAATCGAAAAAACTAAAGAGCCGTTCATCAAGGCGTCCATCATTTTACCGGAACAATATCTCGGACCGGTAATTTCATTATGCATAGATCGCAGAGGTATTCAGAGAGACATGGCATACTTGGATACAGGGAGAGTGGAACTCGTTTTTGAACTCCCATTGTCTGAGGTCCTTTTCGATTTCTATGACAAACTTAAATCGATATCTAGAGGCTACGCGTCATTCGATTACGAATTTCTCGAATATCGTCAAACTGAGTTGGCAAAAGTTGACATTCTTGTTTCGGGCGAAAAAGTAGATGCGCTTTCAATGCTTGCCCACAAAGATCGTGCTTACCAGAGAGCAAGAAAATCGTGTGAAAAACTCAAGGACGAGATACCTCGGCAGCTATTTAAAATAGCAATTCAAGGAGCCATAGGCGGCAAAATCATCGCTAGAGAGACAGTTTCAGCTTTGCGAAAAGATGTTACTGCAAAATGCTATGGTGGAGACATAACTAGAAAGAAGAAATTATTAGAAAAACAGAAGGAAGGTAAGAAAAGGATGAAACAAGTTGGAAACGTAGTAATACCTCAATCAGCCTTCCTGGCGGTTCTCAAGACAGATGAGGATGAATGAGCCCGATGTCATCTATGATGCCTATCGGGCCCATAAAAGAATGTTTTGATATTATTTTTTCTGCGAAG
>JBFXII010000037.1:0-12153 GCA_050176095.1 Desulfomonilaceae bacterium | reverse complement strand
ATAGTTTGTAACTTCATGACTATGGTGTTGCCTTTGGTCAACGACCGGTAGACCTTTGACTTAAACATGATGTGTGGGAGTAACTTAAATGCGAGTCAGATTATCTAGAGACATAGAAAAATTGAAAAAAAGAGTCCTCTCACTCGGAGCCTTGGTTGAGGAGCGTTTTAAAATTGCTGTAAAGGCGGCTGAGTGTAGAGACAAAGAAATGGCCCAGAGCGTAATCGACGGTGATGTGGAAATAGATCAGTTAGAAGTTGACCTTGAAGAGGAGTGCCTGAAAATTCTGGCGCTTCACCAACCTGTGGCGGATCATTTGAGATATATAGTCGCCGTCTTGAAGATGAACAATGATCTGGAACGGATAGGGGATCTAGCAGTCAACATTGCCGAAAGAGTAGTTGTAATCGCAGATAAATCAGGTAAAGCCATTCCATTTGATTACTTTACTATGGCGCAGAGAACTCAGGACATGTTGGAAAAGGCTTTGGATTCAATGGTCAACAAGGATTTAACTGCCGCCTATCAGGTTTGCGCGGAAGATGATGACGTGGATTATATGAAAAGGGCCATGCAGAGTCTTTTTGTCAAGGAGATCATGAGCAAGCCCGAAGATGTAGAATACCTTGTCAATACTTTTTTAATTTCGCGGCACCTTGAAAGAATAGCCGACCATGCTACAAACATTGCCGAAGATGTTATTTACATGATCACTGGGGAAATTCATCGACATCGTGGAGGGGATTTTTCTTAGCAATAACTCACCTGGAATCCGTAACCCTCAGGAGTTCTTAGACTCCAGAAAAATTAGCCGAAACGACCCGTCACATATTCCATGGTCTTGTTTACCTTCGGATTGGTAAATATTGTGGAGGTTTCTCCATATTCGATCAATCTTCCAAGGTACATAAAAGCTGTGTTATCCGATACTCTTGCAGCCTGCTGCATGTTATGTGTAACAATGATGATGCTGTATCTTCCTCGAAGAGCGTCAATTAAATCTTCGATTTTTGATGTCGCCACTGGGTCTAGAGCCGAACACGGTTCATCCATTAGCAGAACGTCTGGATCCCCGGCAATGGCTCGGGCAATGCAGAGTCTTTGCTGCTGTCCACCTGACAGACCCAATGCATTCTCATTGAGTCGGTCTTTTACTTCTTCCCATAAGGCTGCGCTTTTTAAAGCCGTTTCGACCGTTTGCTCCAATACCCTACGGTCCCTGACCCCGTCAACTTTCAGAGGATATGTGACATTATCAGCAATAGACATGGGAAAAGGATTCGGTTTCTGAAAAACCATACCCATAACCTTCCTGAGAGCAATTACATCGACTATATGGCTATAAATATCTTGGCCATCTATCGACATGCTGCCCTTGATAGTAAGGCCATCAATTAAATCGTTCATACGATTTATTGACCGTAATAACGTGGACTTACCGCAGCCCGATGGACCAATCAGCGCTGTAACAAGCCCCCGTTCAACATCCATGTTTACATTAAACAGGGCCTGACTTTTGCCATACCACAAATTAAAGTCAGAGATTTTGAGTAGGGTTCCCTGCTTTCCTTTTTCAACATGGTAAACAGTCGATTCATGGTCATCAACTGATGACGGCATCCCTTCCTCCTAAAAGTGGCCTGTGAAAAATTTTCTCTTTAACCTGTTTCTGACTACAACTGAAATTATGTTCATTGCAAAAACCAGGGTTATCAACAGCAATGTGGTCACGTAAACCATTGGTATAGCGGCCTCTGAGTTTCTAGACTGGAAGCCTAGGTCAAATATATGAAAACCTAGGTGCATGAAACTTCGTTCCAGATGAATAAATGGAAAAAAGGAATCGATAGGCAACTCCGGAGCCAATTTGACAACACCAACAAGCATTAACGGAGCTACTTCTTCAGCTCCTCGAGCCATGGCTAGTATCAAGCCTGTCATAATCCCTGGCATAGCGCGCGGCAAAACTATCCATTTGATCGTTTGCCATTTCGAAGCGCCGCATGCCAGGGATCCCTCTCTCATAGATTGAGGCACCGCGGCCAGAGCTTCTTCAGTGGCAACTATAACTACCGGGACAGTCAATAACGCAAGTGTTAGGGATGCCCAAAGGAGTCCGCCTGACCCAAATGTTGGAGTAGGCAGTCTTTCGGGGTAAAATAACTGATCTATGTTCCCCCCAAGGACATAGGCAAAGAACCCCAGCCCAAAAACCCCATAAACTATTGAAGGAACACCCGCAAGATTGTTTACACATATTCTGATTAGTGAAACCAGCCTTCCCTGTTTGGCATATTCCTTAAGATAAAGGGCTGCTATAACACCAAAGGGAGCCACTGCAAGAGCCATAAGCACTGTCATACAAAAGGTGCCAAATATGGCCGGCATGACTCCACCCTCAGAGTTGGCCTCTCGAGGTTCTTGGGTAATGAACTCATACCACCTCGAAAAATAAATCCAAATCTTATCCCAAAAACTTAATTCATTCGCTGTATAAAACCTGGTGATTTGAGAAAGAGGTAAACTTTTGGCCTTACCGTTTACATCTTCCAGATGAACCAGAAATTGAGAATCCACTTGTTTTATTGCTGATGCCTCGCTTGCCAATTCATGATATTGAGCCTCTAGTTTCTCCTTTTCAACCACGTATTTTCGCTGAGCCTCGGAATATTCTTGAGACTGCAGGCCATAACGCAATTCGATTCTTCGAAGCGCAAGCCTTGCTTTTTCAAGGAAATGGTTGATAACGCCAATCTCAGTCCGCTCTATTTCGTATATTCTCAGTCTTCGCTGCTCAGCCTCCTCCTGAGCCTGACTCAGCAGTTCGTTGCTCAACATCGAGCCCTGAAAGATTTTACCGTTTAGATCCAGTGACTTTGCGATCCCAATGAAAGGCCCCCATTCCAGGCGTTCTACATAAAGAAGGTTCTTGGGATTCGAATCTTTTCTAATCTCGTAATCAGAAACCCATTTGAAATCGTCATTATAAAGATCAAAGTTTCCTGTTCGCAGCAGAAGTCTTTTTACGATTCCATCACTTTTTTCAATCTTCGCTCTGTCATCTTCCCTCAGGCTTTTAAGAACATCAGGTCCAGGCTTGAATGTTTCAGACCTTATAAGATCTCCAGCTACCTTGGACCCATCTTTTAATTCGACAACGTGAATAGGACGTGGATAAAATGTGAGAATACCGTTGTACGCAATCAAGGTTACAAAACCAACTATCATCAAAATACCGATAGCAAGAGCTCCGCCCAAACTCCATACAAATGGCTCACCTCGCGCTTTGAAATCCCATATGGTTGATCGCTGAAGATTCTTCTCCTTGGACAAATCAGCGGTGGAATCTTTTATAGGTTCTTGATCAATAACTTTCATTATCTCAGTTTCTTGCATCTTTTTCTTGGATTTGCTTAGTATTAAGCCAAGTCCAAGCAACCGATATTTTCATCTAGATTTTGCCTTTATGCTCATCTTATAACTGCATGGCTCTTTTGCGAAAATATTGTCTCACCAACTCGGCAACGGTGTTAATTACAAACGTCATAGAAAAAAGCACCAAAGCGGTAAGGAATAACACTCGATAGAGTGAGCCATCCTTTGGAGCTTCAGGTAATTCAACCGCAATGTTTGCCGATAGAGCTCTCAGACCGTTGAATATGTTGAGATCAATAATTGGTGTGTTACCAGTGGCCATGACCACTATCATTGTTTCACCAACCGCCCGCCCCATGCCGATCATGACTGCAGAAAAAACCCCGGAAATAGCCGTTGGCAAAATAATCCAAACCGCAGTTTGCCAGGGAGTAGCTCCACAACCCAGGCTTGCTGATCTCAATTGGTCTGGCACTGAATTGAGAGCATCTTCGGCAAGTGTATAAATTATAGGAATGACAGCAAAACCCATAGCAAACGCAATTATAAGGGTGTTTCTCTGAACGTAGGTTCCGACTACACCACCCCGAGGATCCACACCCACCCATGTTAACAACATAGCCAGCGCGTAAGATACTATTACGATGACAGTCGATAGAATCAACCATCTGCCAAGATCCAAAAGGGCCGAATAAGGCATAGAAATCCGTCGCAAGATGGATCTGAACTTGTTACCAAGATATCTAGAACTTAAATAGCTTAGGATTACTGCGGTTGTAGGAAGTAACGCCAAAAACAGGAATGGTGTAGAAGACCCAAAATCACTATTTAGCCAGCCTTTGAGATTGCCTCCGAAAAAGAATCTTTCAAAACTGGGCCCCAAGAGGTAAGCGCAATAAACCGAACCTAGAACCACTGAAAAAATCATCAATAATTTTGGCCAACCATCAAGGCTCAACGACCATCTTGGCGGGACCAACTGCCATAAATAAGCGCAAACAACAAGGCATAAAGGGCATACTACAAAAGTCAAAACTACTGCTGACAACCAACTCTCAACAACAGGAGCTAAAACCAACGCAGCAACAAACCCAAGCACAACAGAAGGCAGAGAAGCCATCACTTCCATGACCGGCTTGATTCTTCCCCTCAACCCCACCGACATGAATTCGGATGTATAAATTGCGGCCATCAATGCAAGAGGGACAGCAAAAAGAAGTGAATATATGGTTCCCTTCATGGTACCAAAAATCAAAGGCACTATAGATATCTTGGACTCAAAAGCGTCAGTCGCCCCTGTGGACTGCCAGGTATATGAAGGTTCTGAATATCCCTCATACCAAACTTTGCCAAAGAGGGTGTGTAAGGAGGTTTCAGGATGAGGAGCGCTAAATTGCCAAAAGCCAACGTTGTTGTCCGTGTTGATAGCTATAAGCCCGTCCATCCTGGGAGATATTGAAATGGTTTTAAAAGCCTTCTTTAGTCCAGGTGACTCAAGCTGTAATATGGTCTTCTCACTTATCGCATGCCTGACCCATATATTTCCCAATAGGTCAGCCGTGGCAAACGTCTTTCCATTTTGACTTGCGCTAAATTGGCTAATTCCAGCTGGCTGAGGCGGTAGTCTCCTGGTTTCAACCAGGGTAAAACCATCACTGGCATCGGATTTTGAACTTTGAAGCAAGAAAAAAATTCTTACCGAACCATCAGATCCGCCTGCAACAAAGGAACGATTACCATAAAGAGCGCCAAAGGTTTCAAGACTAACACCCGGCAGAGTCACCTGAACCGCTTCAACCAACTCAGGACTCTCTGACACTTCAGTCGAAACCCTGTAGACCTTTCCAGATTTTTCAGCAAATAATATGTTTGAACCAGTATCATTTATCAGGATATGGGATATCGCAACTTCGCGAGGCAGAATTGGCAGATTTGTTTTCTCAATTTTAGTTGTCAATTTTCGCGTAAAAAGATTTAGTCGCGACTCTGAAACAATTCTTACAGCCTCGCCATTTATGTCCAGGGCAATTATCGAACTCATTGGGCGTTCACCAAAATCAGTCAACTGATAGTTCAACGCTTTAATGGTGGCAGATTTAGGTGAAACTGACACTTCATCTTCTAGAGATAACTCTAAATTAAGCTTACGAACTTGATTGCCAGGAATAGAACTAAAAATGTTCTTGCCGTCAGTGCTGTCTACAGAATCCAAACGTTCCAGATTTTTGGGCACGTCTTCAGGCGTTATGATATCTACATTATACTTCAGCCGCCCAGTACGTATTGAGCCATCATCAAAACCAAAGACAAAATTGAGATTGTCAATAGTCCATGTGAAAGCTGTTACTTTCTTGCCTCCGAAATCGAAATTTAGTGGCTCCAAACCTACTCCAGACTTGGCATGCCACGATATTACTTTCCCGTCTTTTCCAACTGCAGCAGCAACTGTTTTATATTCATCAAGGCTTACAGCCACAGGACCGGAATCGAATTGAGGTGGCGCATATTCAACTTGGGAATTGATAACTCCACCTTTAAATAATGGAATTACTTCCCAAAACAGAAAAACCATCATTCCCAGAACTGCCCCAATAATCAGGATCCCCCCTGTAGTGATGGCCCGATTAGCCATTTTATCTGCCAGAAGAACCCAGCGCCTGGTTTTTTTAAGTTTTTTGTCTTGGTTTCCAATATGCATCTTTTTCATCTAGCTCTCGTTGATCTAGCAAACTTCTTAGCTTAATGCGTTATTAAAATCCACTGGGTGTTCTAAAAAGTAATCGAACTGTCAAAAGCAAACCATTTACTCGAAAATACAATGACGGAGCGGGAAACGACCGCTCCGTAAAACCCGAACTTAAATTTGGATAGATGAATCTACTTTATTGCTGCTGCCTTTAAATCTTCATCTGCAAGCGCTTTTGAAACCGGGTAGAAACCGTCTTTGATGACAACCGTTTGACCTTCTTTCGAGAAAACATATTTGATGAATTCCGCCATCAGGGGATCAAGGTCCTGATTCGGTTTCTTATTAAAATATATATAGAGGAATCTAGCCAGCGGATAGTCACCAGCGTAGGCGTTCTCTGCCGTAGGTTCAAAACATTTTTCTCCTTTTTCCGATATAGGAACCATTTTGACATCAGCGGTCTTGTATCCAACTCCCGAATATCCTATCGCGTAACTGTCGCTAGCTATACCCTGAACCACGGCCGATGAACCAGGCTGCTCTTTTACGGTGTCTCGGTAATCTCCACCCTTTAAAGCGACTTCCTTGAAATAACCATAGGTTCCACTCGCCGAATTTCGTCCGTAAATTGAAATCGGTTTACTGGCCCAATCCCCCGTCAAACCCAGATCTCCCCATGTCTTGATGTCCTTGGCCCCCGACTTCAAAGTCCTAGAAAAGATTCCATCCAGTTGTTGCATGGACAAGCATTTGATCGGATTATCCTTGTGAACAAAAACTGCCAAGGAATCAACAGCTACTCTAGCCACTGATGGCTTATAACCAAATTTTTTTTCAAATTCCGTGATTTCTTTCTGTTTCATTTCCCGGGACATTGGCCCAAATTGAGCAGTGCCTTCTATTAGCGCAGGCGGAGCAGTTGACGAACCTTTTCCCTCAATGGCTATTTTCACCCCAGGGTATTGAGATCTAAATCCTTCAGTCCACAAAGTCATCAAGTTATTAAGTGTGTCCGACCCAATCGATTTTAGATTTCCAGAAACTCCGCTAACCTGCTTGTAGGATGGTAGTTGAGAATCTACCTCCAAAGCCCAGGCCACTCCAAAGCCCAAACAAACTATAGCCGTAAACAAAGTTGCGACTTTTTTGATCACTACAAACCTCCATTAATTTAAATAATTTGACCTTCTGTAAGAAAAGATCACTCACATCTTGTTATTGGAATGTTAGAAACGTGTTATGGTGAAAATAGATTTCTATGAAACAAGAATAATGCATAAAGATTTTCGAATCAGATTTTTCGCTCGAGAAGATTGGAGGAGTGAGTCAGAGCATCAACGTGGAGGCTTCTCCTGATCTTAAATATTCTATATGAGTTTAATAGCAGAGGGCTAGTTTGGGACAAACCTGGCAGTAGTCAAGATCCAAATCCGTGGAATCAATGTTACCACAGCAGTAGAAAACTCTCCAACAATCTTGAGCGCGTGTCAAGTAAAGTTCAGGCCAAAACTTTCTCGTCCCCCAACATTGAAGTAGGCTCAATAACTCACCACACTGTCCATTTAACGATTTTAAATCTCTACGACAACCGGGTTACGAAAACTCGCGCTCCAAACCATTCGCATCCGAGTTTTTGGCATAGATGTCTCAAACTGCGCTGGATGTTGTTAAGCAACCATGACAGATTTCTGGGTCTCTAAACGTCGTAAGAGCACATTTTCAACACAAGATGAGAATTCTAGTGCGCACGGCATTGTGACTCTATACATCATCTTGAGTCCATCCTTGCGATCGCTGACAATGCCTACCGATTTAAGTATTGAAAGGTGTTTCGAAATATTGGACATGCCCGTGCCCGTGTGCTCGACAATCTCACAGACACATTTTTCACCATCCCGCAAAAACTCTATAATACCGAGCCTTATAGGATGTCCCATGGCTTTGAATACTTCCGACTTTAACTTTAGGCGACCAATTTCATGCGATAGACTGTTCATTTTGAAAAACCTCGATCAAGTATCATTTCTATCAATTACCTTGCCCCTCCATGAGATTCAGGACTCTAACTATTTCGTTAAATAGTAAAGACTCAAGATGGCTGAGTCAAGGGATTTTTCATCATTAATCGATAACTCAGGCCTTGCGACCGACCGAAATTTTTTCTTAATGTCACCCGATTAGATTTTCTCTTTTGGAGACATTCTATCGGTCCTTCCTGAAACAGAAAATTCGAAAAGATGGCCATTTTATCATCAGACCGTAAAAGAATGAAATTGGGTGAGGTTCACCTCGACTTGCCATTCTTATGCGCACCCTGCCATTCGATCTGCCGAACTCAGCAGACAGCGTCGAATGTAAGTTGAAACCAATTACTGTGGCTCCTAGCGAAGACGTTATTGATTCTCATTGCGCATGATCAATTCGCTGAAGAAGCGCATGCCAAACTCAAAGCGTTACGGTAACACGTTGTTTGCGGTGTTATTGCCAATGCTTTTCAAAAAAAGAGCACTTTATTAGTTAATAAGTTTGCTATCAATCCAGATCCTTCTAATACATAGAATATTGCAGCGGAAGCTAAATACGGTCCGAACGGAATCGGATCTTTAGATCCAGATTTAGATAATAAAATCTTGGCAGTAGACACCAGAAGGCCTGTTAAAGCCCCCAAGAAAAGAGTAAAGATTACCCCTTGGACCGAAACAAATGAGCCTATCATTGCAAGTAACTTTACATCTCCTCCTCCCAATCCTGATGAGCCCTTAGCGACCTCATAAATTTTCGCAGGCACATACAAAATTGCGATTCCAAAAATAATCCCAGCCAATGAAGCAGTCCAATTAACTCCCGGCAGTATTCCTAGAAATGAAGCCCCAAATCCGATTACGAGCGCGGATAGCGAAATTAAGTCTGGGATAACCATCATCTTAAGATCGATAATGAAAATTGAAATCAACGCGAAAAAAAAGAGGCAATAAACTGCAAAACTCCAAGACAAACCAAACCTTAGGAATAGAGCTCCGAACAAGGCTCCTGTTACTAATTCGGTCAGAAATACGTTGGTTCTGACTTTGTTTGGAATTTTATGGAGCTCGTTCTCAGGTAATAAATTATTACATGATACTTGTTCCCGCTCACTCCAGGAATTATCCAGACTTGAATTTTTGATGGATTGCTCCCTCATTAATTCAAAACGCTCAGAAATCCTGTTCGCTATCCACAATACTAGGCGACCGGCAATTAAACCTGTCACAATTGTCAAGATTAAAATCAATATCCTAAATCTCCCACCAGCCCTTTTTGCAATTAATTTGAGATCATGATTTGAACTGTTTACACCAATTCGAGAAATTGCACTAACAAATTGATCATGATTTCTCAAGGCTCTCAAGCGCAATCACAAATTTCAAGCCTCCGACTTCTTGCTCGTGCCAGTTTGTTTGAGACATCTGCCCTGTTTCCTGAGCAAGTTTACAAATCTGACGGCTTCATTTTTTATCGGTAACAAGAAAGCATACTCCTGAGAGGAGAATTTTCTTATCTCAACATCACCATTTATTCGCCATTCTTTTTCCGTTGACCAAACCAAATCATGAGTCTGCCTAATCTGAAACAAATGTTTTTCTTCTAGGGGTAACATCTGGAATTCATTGACCCTTCCGTAAATTACTTTTTTGGCTCCTGTTTCTTTTAAGGATTGTTTTCTGAAAACTATTGCATAGGGCTCAAATGACCATCTGGAAAATCCTCTTCGCCATTTTCTAATACTTTCTAATTGTTTTGGTGGAACTTCCGTAAATGAGACCACAGGGTATTTACCTCTTATCAATGATCCACTGGCTCGAATTTTTCCCTCTATAGCAATTCTGTGCATAGTGTCAAAAGCTGTGTGAGCAGAATCTGTGTCTTTTTCAATCAAGCTGTTCACGTAATTGGAAACCGTCTGTCCAGGCCAAGGACCAAAATGTGATCGCGTGTAATGAAACAAAGAGGAATCCGGTCTATTTATCCACTGCGTCACATTCCCAAAACTCACGACCCATGAACCCAAAATCTCAGAAAAATAAAATTCAGGATGATTTAATCCAATGCCATCATGGCTTACAAATTTTTCTTCAGGAGGCTCTGTCAGGCAATACTCGCAGTGATCAAGACTAATAGTCGGCGCCAGGATAGAGTCCTTACGATTGCGCTGATAAGCATAACGGATTTCAACATTTCTTGTGTGGGCTTCTTCGATGATTTTGCTCATGTTGCCATGCTTCCTTACATCAACTGAAAAAATTGCATCGGACAGAAGGCCAACCAGTCGATCTCTCATAAAAGCAGAAGAAGATTTCGGGTGAAAAATTCTGGGACCATGAGCTGACAGAAAAATTGTATTCTGATAATCGAGCAATTCATCGTAATTTTCGTGAAAGAAAGATTCATAATCTGCTGAAGCCATAAATGGTAATGGGCCTGGACAAACTATAATTACCTTATTACCCTTGCACGCGGCCGTAACAATATTGTATTGAATCGATTCATAACTTGAAACCAGTGTCAAACCCATCTCCTTGGCTTCTTTTGCCAAGGCTAATGTTTTTCTAATCCATTTGTCGTTAGGTGAGATTTTTTTGGCGCGCCGAGAATTAAGCAATGATATTGAGCGCTGAGTTAATATGGATGGCCGCCCAAAGGCGCACAGAAATTCTATTTCATTTAGACACGAACGGCCATAATTCTTAAAATCTTCAGACGTCAATAAATAGATACCCGATTTAATCCATTTTTCGACGGCTTGGATGGTTTGTTCTTTAAGATTTTGATTCAGTGACGGAGGATTTTTTCTTGATTTTGATGATCTTTTAAATTCCTTTTCGACACTTGAGAAAACATCGCCGAGATTGCGTACCTGGCGATTCAGGATGTCTTGGATGACCCCTGAGACCACATGTCTATCCCGCCCCCCAAGATTGCAGTAGTAAGACAAGGCGCTTAAAGCATATTGCAGTTCTTTACCTTCAATGATTAGCTTCGTTCTCCATTATGAGGACTGATCTGAAAAAGCGGATCTTTTTCGTTATTTTTTTCTTCGAGATTTTTTCCATCATGTTCATCATTACATAAAGGCCAGTCCAAAAAGGTTTCAACTTTTCTTCTTCTCTTGACCGCAACCAATCTCTTTTTCAAATAAAATCGCGGTTTGGTCGGCCACATAGGGATTTTTCTCCTTTGCTCCTAACTTTTCGTTTCCTCCTGAACAGCCTCTAAACTAACGTTTAGAAAAATTGAACAAGAAACAAATTCTTATTCAAGAAGATATGCTAAATCATCCTCCAATGCATATACTGAGTCCTTGTCTTTAAACAAGCTGATTTTCTCGGTGATTTGGTACTTCCCATCATCTAAAACTATCACTCTTCCTTTGATCATCTCCAAGGAATTGATTTCTTCAAGTGAAGCCTTCCACGGGATTTCGTCTTGATCCAAAACGTAATTGCCATTCCAGTGAAGGTTGTATGATGTTGCTGTCTTTTTGAACAAATCCTGCACGGTATGCCAGCCTTCGGACTCAACAACGGCCAACAAGTCCTCCTGGACGCTTACAGGTATGACAAGTAACAGCCTTTTTATTTTCTCAGCCATATTGACTCCCAACAAAATAAATCTGGTCTATGGTTCCAGGTATGTTAAAACTCGGAATCAGCATTAATTGTAAAATGCTCAACGTTTGTCAAGGAAGACTAAGGCTCAACGTCTGGTTATTTTTTCCCAGGGGCGGCAAGACGCGTCCGTCGAACTTAATCCTTATCCCTCCTGCATTTCCAGTCATCAACCTGAACCCCTTATTGGATGAAAAGACTTGGATATCTCCTGGAGCCATTAAGAATTCCTCTGCAGCAGCTCCATCGGGCTCGACCCTGACCCACGCATGGCCAGATGCTTTCACCTCTAAAATTTTTTTTCCGGATCTTGACTGCTGAGAATCCGAGGAAAGGCCTTGGTTAGAATCAAGTTTTAGAGCCTTTTGAGAGCCAGCTTGAGGTTCTCGCTGCAAATTGACCTCTGATGATGTAGACGGTGAATACAGGAGCCTCGTTACGCCT
>JBFXII010000036.1:0-12222 GCA_050176095.1 Desulfomonilaceae bacterium | reverse complement strand
TAGCTCAAATGAGCATCAACTCTGACAGCCAGTAGAAATCGAATCCCTAATTCTAAACTTCATCTTCTTCGGCTGCGTCTGTATCCTCAGATTCATATTCCTCATCGTCATCTGGTCCCATATCTTCACGAATGGCAGCCTCAGCATCTTCCAGTTTTCTCACGACCGGAAATTCAGAATCCCCAGCATCCTCCTTTAATGAGGCCTCATGAATGGCGCGACCTTCTTCACAGGCATCAGCTATCTTAGCCGCAAAGAGTCTTATCGCTCTGATAGCGTCATCATTTCCAGGAATTACGTAGTCTATTTCATCGGGATCACAGTTCGAATCTACTATTGCGACGATAGGTATCCCAAGCTTTTTTGCTTCCTTAACGGCAATATTTTCCTTTTTGGGATCAACAACGAATAGGACACCCGGCAACCTCTTCATTTCCCGGATTCCGGCTAGGTTCTTGTTAAGTTTTTCATATTGACGGGTAAGATTAACGATTTCTTTTTTGGTGAAATTTGTTTCTTCAGGCCTTTCAAGAATTGCACCCAAGTTATTTAGCCGCTCAATGCTCTGCTTTATGGTAGAGAAGTTTGTAAGCATCCCACCTAGCCAACGTTGGTTCACATAGTATTGGCCACAACGCGAAGCCTCTTCCTGGACAGCGTCCTGAGCCTGTTTTTTTGTGCCCACAAAGAGAACGCCTACGCCAGTGCCTGCCGATTCCTGAACAAACTGATAAGCCCTTTTGAACAGACGGACAGTTTTCTGAAGATCAATTATGTATATACCGTTGCGTGCGCCAAAAATGTATGGCTTCATTTTGGGATTCCATCGGCGCGTTTGATGCCCGAAATGCACCCCAGCTTCCAATAATTGCTTCATGGTAACTAAAGACATTAGATTTCCTCCACGGGTTTTTCCTCCACCCCTCGTAGCGCCACCATGGCGACCCTTCATAAAGGGATGTGCGAGTTAACCTCTTATTATTATCATTTATTGCTTTTTTAGCAAACAAAAAATTTGTAAGCATGGTTCTAGATGATGAGTAATTCCTCAAGTATTATCATCAAATATCTTCACAAATCTGGTCGCCGAATAGAGGCAGAGCACGATCGCGTCTAAAATAGCGACAAGTTTTTTGCTGTATGAACTCTGTTCATTGGAATCCGACAGGCCCCGGATCAAGCATGAGACAGTAGCCTCCGTGAGTTTGACAAGCAATTTAGTTTTTTCAATTTCATCTATGCACTTGTCAGTTTGTCCCTTTATTGCGCTTATGGCTTCAGAGATGCTTTCAATTTCTGTCATCCGTAACTGATCAAGTATTTCTATCCCCATGTCAGAAACGGTGTCCATATTCAAACTCACCACCCCACGAGGCACTGGTAAGTTTTCCAATTCTGATGCTGAGACATAATTGTTGGCGCTTGTGACTTTAAATCTCCAGTTTAACAATTTGGAATTGATGATGCCGAGAGTAAAATTCGTGGACAATATTATGCCATCCAAATAGTTGGTCATATCTCCCAGGAATGTCGCGTTATTGACCCATGCGGCCTTTAGCCTTTTTTTACAATCCATATTTACTACTCTAGCGACTGCGATCCTTCCTCCTTGTGAAACTTCACACTGAAATCTCCGTCTAGCCTTGATGGGCGAGTTGATACCTTGATGTAATAAATCCAGCAGCTTAGGTTTGATCCAATCCATCCTGTTTGGCATCTTCGAGGGATGTCTTACGACATAGGGAAGGATGTGTTCCCCGCGGACCAGTTTTATTCCTGTGTTTGATTTAGCAATGTATTGTCTTTGGTTCGTAAGGTTTATCTCACCCTGATGAGCTCTAATCCATTTTTTTTGACCCAGATCGCCACCCAGACGTGGAAATGAAATGAGATGATTGAGTAATTCATATTCGATTTCTGATTTTAGCACTGGTATCCTTGATCCTATTTTCTCCAGCTGAGCTACCCTTATCCTTGATTTGCCGGACACGCATTTCGTCTCTTCGTCCGACCAGAGAACTGGTGTAAGTTTTGATGATGGCTTACCTTTTCTTGCAACTATTATGGATAGAGCCTGGGTAACTCCCTGAAAAACCCTGGCGCTTTCAGGTATGATTTCAAGCGTGAATATTTCGCATTCTTTTAGAACCAAGCTTCTTAATTTCAAAGCGGTTGAATCTGCCAAAAAGGTTGCGGGAACAATGAAACCTAACACCCCTCCCGTTCTAAGAAGGTTCAAACTTTTCTCTATCATTAATCTGTAGGTATTTATTTTTCCGAAACAGGTAATGTAATTAGATCTGAAAAATTTCAAGAAAGTTTTGAAATGCTCACTTTTCGATTCTTTTGCCGATAGAATTTCATATGGTGGATTTCCTATTATCAGGTCAAAACCAGGATTTTCTCTTTCAAAGACACTAGGAAATGCAGACATCCAATCAAGGTATAATTCTTCATAAAGTGACGTGTCTGCGGATTGAGACAATCCGGAAGATTCATCATTTATTGATTCGATTGGCGAGATTAGACTTGAATATTTTTGATAGGAACGAGACATTGGGTCTCTTCCGATCAAGGAGTTTCCTAGCCTTATGTTTTTTGTATTGCCATAGTGTGGCAAGTTTCGGCTTCTTAATTTTTCCCAAATGCCAGCCTTGGCAATCTCAATAGCTATTGGGTCGATATCCACCCCATGAATTCTGTCTAACGAAATAAAGGCTTTTTGTCCACGATTGGCAGATGAAATCCCGCATCTCAGAGCCACTTCTTCAATTGCCTCTATTAGGAATATTCCCGTCCCTACTGATGGATCCAATATGTCAATCCTGGATAGGTCTTTTTGTGAGCCTTGTTGCAATGCATCCAAGGACATCTTTGAAATATGTCTAGCTATTTTTGGCGGCGTATAAAATTGGCCCTGCCGGCGCCGTTTAAATTTTGATACCCCAACCACGAGCTTGTCGTGAGGACTTCTAACAAGCGTTAACTCACTTAACCACTCATACAACAGAGCAACTTGGTAGGTAGTCGTAATCTCCAAGTCCGAAACAACGGATAGTAATTCCTGATCTTCTTTTGAAGTTACAGGCCAGTGATTCTGAAATTGACCGAAGGACTTTTCCGAGAGAATAAGCTTGATCAATTTACCAATCTGCAGGCTTAATAGCGATTGAAGTGATCCGGGAAGATTCTCTCGCTCTACATTTTTCTCAAGAAACTGGACTAGTCGTGTTTTTAGGGATTCCAGCTCTTGTTTCGAAAATGGATCGGTCATCTCGTTATTTGACTGGGTTCCTCAGAAGACGTTTCAAAAGAAAAGGCGATTCACCAATTGAATCGCCTTTTGATTTAAGCAACGGTTAATTTAACCTGAAAGAGTCTTAGGCTGCCACTTCCTCTTTAACACCTAAAGCCACTTTATAGAGAATGCTCAGTATAAGCAGCCCCAGAGCCCATACGCCAATAACTATTGCGATTTCTGGGACGGTCGGATGATACTCTGTAATGGTTTCCAGTGGAGAGGGGATGTAACCTGTTAGCACTAGGGTGATACCCTTCTCAATCCACAACGCCAAGAATGTAGCTCCACATCCGATCGCAAGTGTAGTGGGATTGTTCCTGGTGTTAGGGTTTATCATTATAATCAATGCTATAGCCGCCAGGATAACGGCTGCCCACATCCAGGCTACCAGTCCATAATGGCCATGAAAACCAACGAACAGATATATGAAGTGATACATATGTTCTGGTATCTGACTATAGAAAACAGTGAAGAGTTCACACAAGACAAAGAAAACACTTATGATCAGAGCATAAGTGACAATTTTCGCCAATGATTGGATAGCTTCCCATCCTGCATCAAATTTAGTGTATTTTCTGAGGAAAAGACATATTAGGATCAGGAAAGAAGGTCCTGAAGCAAAAGCTGAGCCCAGGAATCGAGGAGCCATTATGGCGCTTAGCCAGAAGCCTCTTCCAGGAAGACCAGCGTACAAAAATGCCGTAACGGTATGAATACTTACGGCCCAAGGGATCGACACATAAATCAGAAACTTAACCCACTTTGCAGGCGCGACACCCTTTCTTTCTGCTTCCAGTACGCTCCAACCAACAACTATATTGAGAAAGAGATAGCCGTTGAGAACCACCATGTCCCAGAAAAGCACTGAGTTGGGGGTTGGATAGAGCAAAACGTTAAAGGCTCTGGAAGGTTGCCCTAAATCAACCACAATGAAGGTCAAACACATTGTTACGGAGGCTACCGCTAGAAACTCTCCCAAAATAGTGATCTTCCCGAATACCTTGTAGTTGTGAAGATAGTAAGGAAGGACCAACATGACGGCGGAGGCGGCCACTCCAACCAAGAATGTGAACTGACCAATATATAGGCCCCATGAAACATCCCGGCTCATACCAGTGATGCCCAAACCGAAACCTAACTGCTTTAAATAAAATGCGAATCCTATACTAAACAGGATTACCAAGAATATTATCCAAGAGAAATAAGCTTTAGTACCAGATAGAGCTTTTTCAAGCATGGCTACCTCACAGTATGTAATAGACCTCAGGACGTGTGCCTAGTTGTGGTTTTCTCTGAATCGTGGAATTGGATCTGAGAACTTCCCTAATTTCTGAGTTGGGATCTTCTAGGTCTCCAAAAATAAGCGCCTTCTCTTTGCAGGCAGCCACGCACGCCGGTTGAAGGCCGACTGCCAATCGCTCAGAGCAAAAATTGCATTTCTCGACCACGCCTCGGGTTCTTGTAGGATATTCGGGATTTTCCTTTTTAATGAACGGTCGTGGATCCCTCCAATTTAGACTTCTTGCGCCATATGGACATGCGGCCATACAGAAACGACAACCGATGCACCTGTGATAATCCATCACTACTATTCCATCGGGTCTTTTGAAAGTAGCTTGTACGGGGCAGACCCTGACACATGGCGGATTGTCACAATGATTACACAACACCATGAATGGGGCGTTTTTTAGACCTTTCTTGATATAATCTTCCAGATACTCATTGCCTTGACCTGGAAATGCGTTCTCAAAAGGAACTTGCCATATCCATTTCACTTCATCCTTGGTGTTATCAAAATGAGGTATATTGTGGGCAACGTTGCATGCTTCAACACAATCCTTGCAGCCTTCTTTAGCCTGAGCGCATTTTTTCTGATCAACGACCATAGCCCATCGCTTGCCCTTCAGAGCTTTAGGATCGGATTCGAATTTAGTCTGCTCTCCTGCGGCCACTGCATCCGCTATGGGCTTGGCTCCAAAACCCAAAACCGAAAGACCGGCTATTTTAAGGAAACTTCTTCTTGTTTCATCCATTACTTGTCACTCCTTGCCGCCTGTAATTGTTTTTCTTTCGGGGCCAGGTGGCAATCCCAACAATTGGGCGCCACGTTCAGATAGTTGTGGCAGCGATCACAGAACTTTTCCTTGCTGGTATGACATTTTGTGCAGGTATTCTGCAGGCTCATCAAATATTGTTTACCGTTTGAATTAACGTATATACGTTTGCCTTCCCTGAGTACCTCATCTCTCCACTGATCTAGCAAAACCATGTGCGAAGATTGCATGAAAGCTTTGGATTCCACACATTGTTTCTCCTGGGTGCCTAACTCAAGTTTGGGAGGTGTGGAGGCCTTCCCAAAATTGTACCAGAATGGCGCTGATACTAAGCAGAGGAAGATAATTATCCCGATAATTATTTTTCCGGCGTTATACATACTACTCGTCCTCCTCTAAATCATCACTTAAAGGCTCGCCTCTGAGATCAAGGGTGCGTTTCTTCTCTCCCTTCATGATCAGCGCGTTTGCCACTAGCTCGTGAATTCCACCGACCTCAACATCAGGACACCAGTACTCGCACAGAGCGCTAAGCGTCGCACGATCGATTGCGCACATGCAGAGTAGTCTGTTCACACCGTGTTTATCTCTAACATGCCTGAGAGCGTTTGCTCTTGGGTATGCGCCTCTCATCCTCATTTCAATGTTTTCATCGTTTCCCAGACCAGCGCCACCACCACAACAGAATGTCTGTTCTCTGATAGTGTTTTCGGGCATTTCGTGAAAATTATTGAGAACATTTTTGATCACATATCTCGGCTCCTCAAGGATACCTGCCGCCCTAGCTGGGTTGCATGAATCATGAAACGTGCCAATAATCTTGTCATTTCTGCTTGGATCGAGCTTGATTTTTCCGTGCTTGATGAGATCGGAGGTAAACTCAGTGATATGAACCATCTTGGTTTGCTTGGCGTTCTCGAATTTTGTGCCGGTGATTGGTGACACTGGTTCCTGAAGGAAGTCAGCTGGTCCATTCATGGTTTCCATGTACTGATGCATGACCCGCCACATATGACCACATTCACCACCCAATATCCATTTTACCCCGAGTCTTTTAGCTTCAGCATAAATCTTGGCGTTCAATCTCTTTATCATCTCATGGGATGTGAAGAGTCCGAAATTTCCGCCTTCTGACGCATAAGTGCTCCAAGTGTAATCAAGACCTAGTTCATGGAACAGCATGAGGTAGCCCATACAGGTATAGGTTCCGGGGTCCGCAAAATAGTCACCAGACGGTGTTACGAAGAGTATTTCGGCCCCCTTCTTGTTGATCGGTAGATCAACACGTACACCCGTAATGTCCTCAATATCGTCGCACATGAACTCCCACATGTCTTTGACACCATGAGGTGGGATACCGAGGTGATTTCCAGTTCTGAAACAATTCGCCGCAGGCTCCATGACCCAGTTGATGTTCAGGCCAACGAGATTGAGAAGTTCTCTACCAATCATAGTGACTTCGGCAGTGTCGATTCCGTAAGGACAAAAAACCGAGCACCTACGACATTCAGTGCACTGGTAAAAGTAATAGAACCACTCTTTTACGACGTCAATGGTGAGGTCTCTGGCTCCGGCAAGTTTTCCGAAGATCTTTCCTGGGAGAGTGAAATCCTTTCTATAGACCGATCTAATAAGTTCGGCCCTTAGCACTGGCATGTTTTTGGGATCGCCAGATCCGATAAAGAAGTGGCATTTATCTGCGCATGCGCCACATCGGACGCAAATGTCCATGAACAATCGAAATGATCGATACTTAGATAGTCTCTCCTTAAATCCGTTGTAAAGAATTTCTTTCCAGTTTTCGGGTAGTTTCCAATCCGCATCGGTAGGAGACCACTCCCTAGGATTAGCCATTCCCAAGTATTTGAGGTTCTTAGGAGCAGCCGGATAACTGTAAGTTCCATCTTTAAAAACGGTGGGTGTGTCAAGCCACCCCGTTCCCGGAGTTTTCTGGAGATCTATGTTCATCAAATCTTTGGGTTTTGCAAGTTTGTCCAAACTCATGGTTACTCCTTATCCACCGGAATTCCGGCCTCTTTCATCTTATCGCGGAACTCATCTTCATATTCTTCGTAAGTATGAACTTTAACTGGATAATTCCAGGGATTAACATATCTCTCCATCCTGTTAACGTTTCTCATGTTCCTGGTAGGGCTCAGGAACACACCTGCTGCGTGCATGATCTTACTGAAGGGCAAGTAGGCAACTAGCACGCTAACAAGAAATAGGTGCACATAGAATATCGGTCCAATGGTTGCGGCCGGTTGCACTGGATGCAGTGTAAAAATGCTCATCGCCAATTCCTTAACGCCGAGCAAATCCACCTTGAAATACTGCCTCATCAGGACACCAGATAATCCAATTCCAAGAATCAGGAAAAGTGCAAAATAGTCGGCAGGAAGTGAGATGTAACGGAGTTGAGGAAGAGCAACCCTCCTCAAGAACAAGTAAGTTACGGCTGCAAGGAAGAAAATATCGGTTAGGAAAACTGTTGGAACCATAATTTGGAAAAATCCGTCAACCGATGTGATTGCATCAACAAATGACGGAATTGGTTCCATGAAAAATCTCAGATGCCTGACAACTATTATCAGGAACGAGTAATGAAAAAGGATTCCAAAAAGCCATAACCATTTGGCGGAAGCGTATGTTATCTTTGGCCCATCTCTTAGTTCAGCTCTTGTATTCCTGAACAAGGATCTGAATAGTAAAACTTCTAAGGCCATTCTGCCCAGAAGGCCTATTCTATTGTAGGGACTTTCCAGGTTATTGGCTTTGATCCACGGTAAGGAATATGACTGACCACAGGTTGTTGGAATCCTGAATGGAACTGGGACTCTAGCCCAACCGATAACTCGTCCAACAACACCCACGATGAATATGGCGATGGCAATGTATGGTATGTAAACACCAAACACGCTCTGCAAACCGATCGCCGTAACCCCTAGCCACGAGATCGCTGCTAACGCTCCCACCGCAACCAGGGCTGTTAATAGGGAAACCCATGCGTTCATTAGACCACCTCGATTGCTCTAACACTATTGTGATTGCTGCTTCCGAAACGCTACCATTCGTGAGGCGCTCCGTATTTCATACACGCTCTTTCCAGTATTCTAGACGTGCGATTCCTCAACTCTGTGGCCCTTATTTCAAAAACCTTTTCCCTGCATTTCATGTAAATATCAAATGCAGCGAGGGCCAGTTGGTCAATCGTCGAATCTAACTGATACAACTCTGTGACTAGATTCTGATCCCGAATATCTTTGGAAAGAGATTCTCTAATAGCCTTTTTTAAGATGAAGATGAAGTTTACAGCGTCTGATGCAGAAAATTGCTGAACGGCTCTTATTCTAACAATATCATCAATCAAGGCATGGACCTCAAGCTCACGTTCAATAGGAGCTCCATCCATTATCCATTCAAATATCCCTGCAGTTGCCCGAGTGATTGCAGCTCCTACAGGATTGGCAAACTCATTGGATTGTTTTGCTAAAAACTGGGCGGTTTCTGGAGAATAAGTGGCGAACACTAGCTCTGACCAACGCTTTAATATGGTATTTTTGTTCTTGTCCAACAAGTTCTTAAGCATCTGACGATAGATTATCCTCTCGGATTGTGACTCTAAATGCTACTCAATTATTCTTATCACTAGAAATGAACATCCTTTTTCTAAGTGCAAAACACCACACTTGAGTCAATTTAGATTCTCAAAGACATTTGCCTAGAAGCGGAGAGCCCAAACAGGCACATTAGATGAATAAAGTTAGCCGGAGTATGAGAACAGCTTATACCAAAGGCCAAGCCCTCTCCTCCTGCGACTTCGTTCTCAAACTGCTTTTAAGATTTTTCTCCCGTGTTTAGATACTGATCCTCAAGCGGATCAATCGCTGTTACGGTAAGACTTTTTTAAGATTATATGGGTATACTTTCTGGAGGTTATTGTCAATAGATTTGAGTATTTTTGTGAATGAAAGATTGTCGGAGCAACTTGATTTCGTTACTGTTTGCAAACAGTGTTTTTATTTTGAATCCTGGATAATCGATCCTATATTAAATAGGTCTTGTTTACTTTAGCTTTTGATAAATGAATGTATGGAATTGTGGATAATGGAGGTAAAAAAGAAATGGTAACTTTCAACGGAGTCAACCATATTGCGATGGTGACGGGGAACATGGACTCAACAATACGATACTGGCGGGACCTCTTGGGCATGAGATTAGTCGCTGGGATGGGTCATCCAGGCTATAGGCACTATTTTCTCGAAATATCTAAGACAGATTTGATCGCCTTTTTTGAATGGGACGGAGTTAAACCAGCCGCAGAAAAAGATCATGGCGCTCCCACAAAGGGAAAGGTAATTTTTGACCACATATCTTTTGGGGTAGAAAGTGTCGATGATCTCTGGGAATTGAAGAACAAACTAGAGGCGGCTGGTTTTTGGGTTTCTGAAGTTGTAGACCATGGCTTCATCTATTCGATTTATTCTTTTGACCCCAACAATATACCTGTTGAATTTAGTTATGCGCTTCCCGACAAAGACATTCGTTCAAATCCGGTAATGGTTGACAAAAGCCCATGTGAAGCGGCGTTGGAGGGTTCAGAACCTATTGCTGAAAAATGGCCCAAACCTCACGGACAAATCCCCGTTTCAAACAGGAGAATATACCCTGGGGCAGGAAGCGAACTGTTCCATGTGCGGAAATGAACTCCCCTGTAAGAGTTTGTTTCTTAGAACTAATTTTATTTGTGTCTAAATGATGGTCGCCGAATAATAACACTAATTCCTGGAGCCAAATTTCAGGCCATTCTGTGCTCGAAAGATCTCATGGGCGGCCTAACTAAAATTACCTGCTCCACGATGAGAGAAGCTTGCCCATATAAGGCTGTATAATGCTTATTGCATCTGACCCGCACAACTCATGGCAACAAAAACACGAGATGCATTTTTTTCTGTTTATGATCATACGCCCGTTGACTTCAGAAATTGCCTTGGGGGGACAGTGATTCATGCAGATCCCACAGTTGCGACAAGCCTCGAAATTAATTTGAGGTTTGGTTATGATGTGGTTTTCCATGAACCGCCTGATGGGATTCCAATAAGACAGGTTCCAGGCCATTGACATAGATTTGGGGGCTTTGAAATCTTTGAGGGGAAAGCCCTCGAGAGCATCACCCACAACATCAATGGTCTCTGGAAGAGTATTTCCTAGCTCCAATTCCGAGCCAATTATGCATGTTCTGACGCTTTCCAATGGAATTCCCACCAAACGGGTTATGCTTGAATCAAGCGCCAGCGCATCACGACTAGCTCCAACGAGTCCCACATGCCTTGGTTCACCGCTGTTCGGTCCATTACCTTGCATGGCCAGAATTCCATCAACAAGTGAAAAATCAGGCCTAATTGTTTGATAAATCTGCAATAAAACGTGAGCGAAGTTGTCAGTGATTTTTCCTGCTCTTAGATGCCATGAAGCCTTATCTGTCCCAATAACAGTTCCAAACAAATTTTTGACCGCCAAGGTGAGCGTCATCTGGCAATGTGTCTTGAGCTTCGCCAAATTAATTATTCTATCAAAATCAAAGACTTCCTGAGCTAGATCTATTCTTTTGTATATTCGGTCATCTCCAAATTCGATGGTCTTTTTCTGAACAAAGGGGATTGGCTTAACGTTGAGCCTTTTCATCAGAGGTTCGTAACCGCTTTTTGCAAGGGCTCTTTGAAGATTTCCCAGTGGTGGGCTATCACCAATTGAAAGGCTTGCCCCACAATCACTCAAGACTTCAGCCACTACTTCAACAAATGCAGGATGAGTCACAATGGCTTGATCTGGCCTAGCGGGCCTTAACAGATTCGGTTTCAGCAGAACCTTTTGTCCGCGACTGATCAAATTCCTGACATCAAGGCAATCAGAAAAGACATTCTCAAGAGATTTTCTTAGAATCTGATGCTCATATTCCTCACAACATCGAATTGATACAATTGATTTCATAAGCTCTGACATGAGTCCTTTAGCAATTTGTTAGAACATCCTTATCTATCAGTCTATTCATGTCTCATAACATAAAGACAAGGTCAATAGTTTGCGTTTGGTGATTGCTCGGGGTTTCGGCATAGGAATAAAAGTTAGATTGAGCACTCTAATCCAAGATTTATGAGATTGGAGTTTGTATCATCAAGATCGATGTGATTGATGGATCGTGAAATGATGAGCTCAAAGATGGCGCAAACAAAAGGATATTCCCATTCAATGACCAGATTTTACGACACCTTCGTCGATAGGAAAAATCGATCAAAAATTTTATCAGTACGGTTTAAATTCGATTGACCTGAAACTCAACAGCGATATACTAGTAATAGGAATCTGGAGTTTAACGACCCGGAATCCTGTTTTAGTTTTTTTAAAATTTTGCCGCTTGGATCCAACTGGACCGGGACGGAAGGTAAATATGAACGTTATCAATAGCCTTCTTTCCGGAAGGCTTTTTTGTTTTAGGCCTGTTTAAATGCTTATTATATCAAATATATCTGAAATGAAGTCATGGGCCTCCGATGCAAGAGGTCAGAAGCTTGAAATTGGGTTCGTGCCAACCATGGGGTACCTTCACGACGGTCATCTAAGTTTGGTGCAATGCGCTAAAGCAGAAAATGAACGCGTCGTGGTGAGCATTTTCGTTAACCCGACACAATTCGGTCCAAATGAGGACCTGGCTCGTTATCCTCAAGATTATGAGCGAGATCGACGAAAACTGGAAAATGCTGACGTAGATGTATTGTTCTATCCACGAGCTTCGGAGATTTACTGCGCTGGCTTTCAGACGTTTGTAAATGTAGAGGAAATATCCAGGCCGTTGTGTGGAATTAGCCG
>JBFXII010000035.1:0-12259 GCA_050176095.1 Desulfomonilaceae bacterium | reverse complement strand
GGTTGAGAAAGATTGAAGCCTTTGATGATTTTCTTAGCCTCGCAACTACCCCGTATCACGAAGAAACGTTGCTGTTTATGAGCAGTCAATATCACCCTTTCTGGAGAGCCTGTAGCGGCAAAACACCTCTCAAGGTTGTGTCCATAAATAATTTCTACCTGGGCGTAATCATTCCGCCAGCAACTTTTGAGGTGGAACTCACGTTTCGACCTTACGCCATCTGGAGCTGGATACCTCAGGTATGCTTTGCTGTTTCAGCGCTCTTTGGCGGAGCTATGTTTTTGAAGAACGCATGTTTGTCAAAAGCTTGAGACTTATCAAGCCAAAAATGTTGTTTGTTTTTATACTATGATGATAACTTCGAGGTAGATCGCTCAGGCGAGCTTTTTTCACGATTCAATCAGGAGGAAATAATGGAATCCGCTGAAGCATGGAAACCATTTGAGGATATCGAAAATAACCAATGGCAAGTGGCTGAAAAGTTCAAAACGTCAAAGGGAAGTCTGGTGATTGGCCATCTGCTCCCTGATGTCCCCGAAGAGGTCATTCATGCGGCGGGAGCTTTTCCAATAGCGATAGAAGGGGCTTCCAGCCCCATATCTCTTTCGGCTGCTCACATTCCCGCCTACACCTGTTCGCATGTCATGGGAACGCTTGACCTGGGTCTTTCGGGACAACTGGACAAGATGGATGCCCTGGTTATACCTTATGTTTGCGATTCCACCAGGAATCTTAGCCACTTGTGGAAACAGCTTTTTCCAGGCAAGCCCTCAGAACTGCTTCGTATTCCCAAACGTATACAGTTTGGCGGAGCGCGTGAATATCTTATCAACGAATATCAGAGACTCTACAACTGGGCCTGCGACCTGACAGGAAATAAGCAGGATCCGGACAGACTTATTGACAGCATAAAGCTTTACGAAAACAGTCGGTCCTTACTAAGAAAGGCCTTCGAGAAACACCGATCATCTCCTGAAGTTTGGAACGTTTCGAGGATCAGGTCACTTTTCAATTCCGCAATGAGGTCTGATCGCTTGGAGCATGTTGAATGGATGACCGCGCTGCCGTGGGATTCGGCTGATGCGGTAAACCCATCACTGGAACCTGTCTACATCAAGGGAAAGGTGTGGGATCCTCCTCAACTGGCTGAAATCATGGATCAGCTTGGCATTAGTCTTGCCGAGGACGAGACTGCAGCCGGACGCCGATCGGTAATGGTAGAAATTGCGGCCAATGGCGACCCGTTCGAAATGCTAGCGGACCGTAGCCTGGGGACA
Source organism: Desulfomonilaceae bacterium (assembly GCA_050176095.1). Lineage (GTDB taxonomy): Bacteria > Desulfobacterota > Desulfomonilia > Desulfomonilales > Desulfomonilaceae > CAITZA01. The sequence goes on along the minus strand of JBFXII010000035.1, from coordinate 10,982 downwards.
ATACCTTATACCGGTTACCATGTTGAACCGACAGGGCTGGTTAACGACTTCGTGCAAAGGGTCAAGGATTCCAAAGCCAGTGGCGTAATTATCCTGAATCCTAAATTCTGCGAGGCGGCGGCGTTTGACACACCGGATTTTGTGAACGCATTGAATAAGGAATCCATCCCAAACCTGGTCCTCGAAACATCCGCCCGTAGCTTTTCCATAGGTCAGTTACGACTTCGATTGGAGGCTTTCCGGGAAATGTTGGGTATGGAGTTATAGTCCGGAAGTCTGAAATAAACGCCGAGGACCGGCCAGCCTTGAAAAGGATGGTTTTGGCCTTCCAAATCCGGCTAAGGACCTGTTTGTGTTGCTGATCCTTAACAATCTGTTACCCATATTCGCCATAATAGGCCTGGGAATATTTCTCAAGCGACGGAAATGGATTAGCGATTCTTTCATAAGTTCCACGGACAGGCTAATCTATTATATCTTCTTCCCTGCTTTGTTGTTCTGGAAAATCGGCAAGCCAACAAATGGCGCTGGCATCGAATCCGGCTTGATCCTGGCCGTCTTCATCACCGTGTTCATCATCTTTTTGATTAGCCTTCTTTTGACGAGGCTTTTCAGGATGTCCGATTATGAAGTCGGTTCTTTCACACAGGGTTGTTACAGGTTCAGCTCTTATATTGGTCTGGCGCTAACTTTTACCGCTCTGGGGGATGAGGGTGGACGAACCTTCGGTATGCTGATCGGTTTTATCATACCATTCATAAATGTTCTGGTTGTCTCCAGCATGACATGGTTTTCGGGCGAAACGAGTTCCAGCCGTTCCAGGACGTCCATGGTATTGAAAGCCGTGGTGTCAAATCCCCTGATTATAGCCTGTCTTGCAGGAATAATTTACGCCAGGCTGGCTATTCCATTTCCCGTATTCGTCGACAATACCCTGGCTTTGATGTCTTCCATTACCCTACCTTTGGCTCTAGTTTCCATCGGAGGAATCCTACACTTTTCAGGTAACCGAAAACACCTCTGGAAAGCTTTTCTGGCTTCAATCGTTAAACTCATCATGATGCCCGTAATTGGGTACTTGTGCATAAAGCATTTTGGAGTTTCTAACACAGGTTTGCAGGTCGCCATGATATATTTCGCTCTTCCTACTTCACCCCAGAACTATATACTTTCATCTCAGTTGAACAGCGATGTGGACCTCGCCACTCTAACAATTGTGGTTTCAACCTTTTTGTCCATATTGTCGCTCTCTGTAATGCTAATCCTGTTTGTTTGACGGGGGCAGGATTTGTTGGACTTCAGGGTAGAGCAAATTACGTAATTCATGTTTTTGCAGTTTTGTTGTATTCTCGAGCCATTGAGTCTGATTAAAAGAGGATTTCGGATATAATGGTTTCCATTGAAGCCATACTAAAACCATACAAGCTGGATGATGTGCGTGACGCACTTGAAGAAGCAGGCGTAGGCGGCATGACCGTCGTAGAAGTTCTGCAAGAGGCTTCTCCAAAAACCTACCGCCGGGCCCGGCCAGAACTGCTCCAGAACGAATTACAACTCACTCCCAAGATTGTTGTAAAAGTGGTGGTTCCGGACGAGCTTGAACATCGTGTGATAGAAGCAATATGTCTTCACGGTAATTCGGGCAAATATGAAGACGGTCTGCTTGTGGTTCAGAAAGTGGAGAATGCGATTCGGGTGAGAACCGGAGAAACCGACGAAGAGGCTTTGTCCCTTTAGCTATTCCTCTCGACATTGGCCGCTTGGAATATCATCGACGCCAAAAATCTCCCATGAACAGTATCAGGACGGTGTATAGTTCCAGCCTGCCGACGAGCATGTCAAACGTGAGCAGGATTTTGCAACCCGGCGACATCCAGCCATAGTTATCCATCGCCCCCACAAGGTGCAGTCCCGGGCCAATATTTGAAAGAGCGGCGGCGGAGGCTCCAATTGCTGTTATGACGTCGATATTCATGATTACCAACACAAGCGTTGAAACCGACCACACGGCCACAAAAAGTGTCACAAATGCCATGATGCTATTGATTATCGGCGCGCCTACCACTTTTCCATCCATCTTGATAGCTATTACGGCACGGGGATGAATCAGGAGCCTTAGTTCTCGCAACACGTGTTTGGCCACTACTATCAGGCGCATACACTTGATGCCACCGCCAGTGCTACCGGCGCATCCTCCCATGAACATAAGGCAAAATAGAATCCACTGACACGCCCATGGCCATTGCTCCCAGTCCGTTGAAGCAAAACCTGTCGTAGTCATTATGGACGCAGTTTGAAATGCAGATTGAACAACTGACTCTGTAACTGTTCCATGCTGAGTTTCAAAAACATTGAATGCTATGAAAGCGGATACGGCAGCGAAAACACCAATATAAACAAGACATTCAGAAGAGCGTAAGTAGGCTGAAGGTTTCAGGTTCAAAGCGTGATAATGAAGTGTGAAGTTCAGTCCGGCCAGGAGCATGAATACCGTAATTATAATATATATCCAATAGTTATTGTAATGAGCTATTGAGAGGTTCTTGGTAGAAAACCCCCCGGTCGCCAGCGTGCCGAAAGTATGGCAGATCGAATCAAAAACATTCATTCCAGCGACACAGAGAAGCGCTACTTCTATCAATGTCAGGATTATATATACTTTCCACAGTGTCTTGGCAGTTTCTGTGACGGTAGGCTTGAGCTTATCCATAACCGGAGAGGGCACTTCCGCCTTGAACATCGCCATGCCACCCACACCCAACAGAGGTAAGATCGCAACTGAGAGTACTATTATACCCATTCCCCCGAGCCAGTGAGTAAGACTACGCCAGAAGAGTATTGAATGCGGTAACTTCTCTACATCCTCACAAACACTCGCCCCTGTGGTTGTAAAACCGGACATGGATTCAAAGATCGCGTCCACAAAAGTGGGAAGAGACCCTGTGACCCAGTAGGGTAAAGCCCCTATAACGCTTACAATCAGCCAGCTAAAACTCACTATGATGAACCCATCTTTAATCGAATACTCAGCGCGTTCGTCCCTGAGTATGAAGAACCCCGGAATTGCAATTAGAAGCAGCCCTCCAACAATAGCCGATATGTGGATTAGAACCCCATCGTTGTAGATCAGAGACACAGGAATAGCCGTGGCCATGCTTAAGGCCGTGAAACCTATTAGAGCAGCGATAGCGGCGCTTATTCGTCTGAATGCCATCAGAAATACTCGACCGGTACTGTGACGAGTTTCTCAATTTTAGGTATTGCTTCTCTTCGAGCAAAAACCACGATCCTATCCTTGGGCTCAATGATCGTATCGCCATTGGGTATCAGAAATTCCGCGCCTCTTTGGACGGCTCCGAGGATTGCGCCATAAGGGAACCGTATTTTCCTCAATGGCCTGCCTACCAATTGTGACATTTCCATAGCCTCGAACTCGATGGCCTCAACACCCTCTCCGGGAAGCATCGACACGGAGATTACCTTGCCTCTCCTTAGGAACTGAAGAATCCTGGACGCTCCCGCCAGCCGGGGATTGATTACAACGTCTATGCCAATGGCTGAAAGCATTTTTTGATACTCAAACTTGTTGGTAAGAACCCCGACCCGTTGAACTCCCATCCTTTTGGCGAGCAGGGCTGTCAACGCGTTGTGATTGTCATCCTCCGTCACCGCCAGAAAAACGTTCGCATCTTCAATTCCCTCGCTTCTGAGAAATTCTTCGTCCACGGCATTCGATCTCAAGACCAATGTGTGATCCAGTAATCCCGCTACTTCCTCACATCTAACCGGATCTGATTCAATAAGCCTGATTCTCGAAGCTCCCGCTTTTTCCAGACCGAGGGCTGCCTGCACTCCAACGCGTGTAGCGCCGAGTATCATGAAACTCTTTGGCGCCGAAGATTTCAAACCGAACATTTTCATCAGGGAAGGGATAGACTCCGTGGCAGCCAGCAAGTAGACAATGTCATACGGGTTCAGGACATCCTTCCCGCCCGGAATGATTATTTCAGAACCCCTGAAAATTGCCGGGATAAGGAAATGCTTGTCTGAAAATTCTGATCTCAGCCCCATCAGTGATTGCCCAAGCAGAGGCGAATCCCCTGTCAGTTGGAAGCCAAAAAGTTTTATGCGACCCTCTGCGAAGTCCATGACATCTGTAGCCGCAGGAACCTGAAGAACCTGCAAAAGTCTGGAAACTGCTTCACGCTCAGGGCTGATAACAAGGTCTATTCCGAAACTTTTTCCAGCCGCCACTTCAGGACGCTCATAGTCCTCGATACTTCTAAGGCGAGCAACCTTCTTCAGAAACGGATTCATAAGCCCGGCCATCATGCATGCCACAAGATTGACTTCATCAGAATCCGTTACTGCTACAAGCATTTGTGCGCTCTGTATATTAGCCTCCTGGAGCGCGGAAGGCGATGATCCACGTCCTAAAAGGGCCTGAACATCAAGGTTGTCAGAGATGAAACTCACCCTCTCAGGATTCTGGTCGATTATGACAACATCCTGTTTCTCAAAGGATAGACGACGAGCCAAATGATAGCCCATCTCCCCTGCGCCTACGATTAGTATGCTCACAACACTGCCCGATATTTCAAATTTACAGGAGCTTACATTCGGATGAGGATATAAGTCAATGATCAGCTTCTGGTAGTTTTATCAGAGCTAAAAATTAATGCGCGTCGGCCGTAGAAGAAGCAAAAGGAAATCGATTCAGGGCCGCCCGTCAGTTTGGTGTATCAAGGATAACGGTTTAGAAGTGGATCAAGAAATTTGGAATTACGCCTGGAGATTTGGAATAGATGACTGACCATGATTGCGCTGAGAGTAATTTTGACCCGCCGGGCAATTGTTTTTGTTAGCGCCTAATTGAATAAAGATCATGTCGGTTAAGATGTTGTTGTGATACCAAAATTAATCTGAAAATCGCCAGTCATACAAAAGCCGGAAAGCTTAACGCTTGCGCATTGCTTTTCCGGCTATATATGCGAACGAATATATCGACTTTCCCTACAATCCCGTCAGATCCTTCTTGTTACCAAATGCGAGCCACAGAATGGCTGTCCCTACAGATACAAGGAATAATACTTCCATGTCCCTCACCTCCAACACGTGAAATTACATCACTGTGATTTGAACTGTCAAGAGTATTTTACGAGATTTTTATCTTGCTAAAAGATTTGGGCTTTTTTTGCGTCACAGGCGTCCGCCCATTGAATGAGCATATCCAACAAGTTCCACATAACCCCTTCCTGAAACCTGTTTTCCTCTGACAGTTCCTTTGACACTTATAGCGCCTTCCCAGTAAATGACCTGAGTGCTTGAGCTGGTAGAAAGCTCCTGATCGGACAATAACGGGGAGACCGACAATTCTATAGCTTCGCCATCGACGATAATCTTCCAACCTGACGGATAGGTGGTTCCTGTTTTAGGGCTTTTCCATGAGCCTGTCGGAATAATCTTTATTCCCTTTTCAGATAATTCTATGGGCTTACCGTCTTGCGTCACCAAGGTTCCAAACGGCTTTTCAAAAAATCCCTTTCTATCCCTGAGACTAAACACCATGAGTTCGGTTTTGTCGTCCAGCTGTATGCTGAACCAGTCCCAGCCTATCTGATCACCGGACAATATTGATGACCCAAATTCATGGTCCATCCAGACTAGACCATTAACATCATGTCTCTTTCCTTCGAATGTTATGTTCCCTGACGCCTCCATTCTAGTGAAAGAGTAATAATAAGAAGCTTGTTTCGGATCCTTTCCTTTTTGGCTGAAACCGTTTGATCCATGCAGAACAATGGGTTTCATGGGTTTTAGAGTTATTTCAATACCGTAGGGTCCTTCGAACGCGTATAATTTAATGTTTTGACCATCGCGGTAAGCTTTCCAGTTCTTCACCCTGATGTCCAGATCATCATCTTTTGCATGGGCAAGCCCCGGCCCCTCCCGAGAAATTATCTCCGAATGAAAAAATCGTCCGCCTGTTACATCCGTTATCGCAAAATGAGCAGGATAAAGGTCTCTCACCCCCCAGGCGGACTCAGTAAAAGCCTTGTCTTTAAACATGCTTCTACGAAAAAAAGTTAACTGAAAGCCCCATTGCCGGTCCTTTGAATCAAGATTTCCAGTGAAATACCACCATTCTGTCTGTGCTTCTGGATGCTTGCCGTGATCTTTTGGAAATGACAATGTTCTGTTAGGAACCACGTCCTCAAAAGATTGCTCAACACAGAAACCATTCGATATGTTGAAGGTCACAATAAAAATGATGAGAAAAAGTATACGTAACAATTTTGGCTCCAATGAAGTAATTACTGTTGGACAGTATCGCGCAGGGCGCCTTCGATTTCTAGCGACAGCGATATATCCACAAAAAATACTGCCCGTTTGAACTATTGCGTACATCGGGATTGATGATGTATGTGAAGGCTGCTTTAGTGAGTAATTTTGTAAAAATGAGGTTTATATGTCCCGAATTTCTTCCCTGGTTAAATTCAGTAAAAGTGACGATCATCGAGAAACCTGGTCAAGCGCACTGATGTTAAGCACGGCTGCTTTGGTGGCCCTGATGATGTTTTTCCCTTCAGCAAATCTCAATGCCCAAAACAGTCCTCAAAACAAGAGTCCGAAGGACTTGCAGGAGTCCTTTCGGTCGGTTGCAAAGAATGTCAAGCCCGCTGTCGTAAATGTGTCCGCAATCGCAATCATGCAGGCCCGCAATCCCATGGAAGATTTAGATCCCTTTTTTGAAAATCATCCTTTCAGGGAATTTTTTGGGGATGATTTTTTCCGCAGATTTTTCGGACAGCCTGGCATGGGTGGTCAAGGAGGGGGTCCGAGGCATAGGCAAACGGGCATGGGATCAGGTTTTATTTTCGATAGTCGTGGTTATATCTTAACAAATCGGCATGTAATCAAAGGGGCTAATGAAATTGTGGTAACACTGGATGGGAAGAAAAAGTATAAGGCAAAGCCTATCTGGAATGACCCCAAAACGGACATAGCCATAATCAAGATTGACGGCGGTAAATTTCCGGTTGCTTCCCTCGGCAATTCATCCGCACTGGAGGTTGGTGACTGGGTTCTGGCTATCGGAAATCCTTTCGGGCTTACTCAAACAATCACGGCTGGAATAGTGAGCGCCAAGGGCAGGTCAGACATGGGAATCCTTGATTATGAGGACTTTATTCAGACTGACGCTGCGATAAACCCAGGTAACTCAGGTGGCCCACTTGTTAATATAGATGGGCAAGTGGTCGGAATGAATACCGCCATTCTATCAAGAAGCGGTGGATACATGGGAATAGGATTCGCCATTCCGATCAATCTGATCAAACAGATCGTCAACAAGGCTATGGGCAAACAGAATCAGGATGGTGATCGAGCCCAAATCCAGCCACCTCCTGTCCCTCGTCCAGCGCCAAGAGTCGCTCCTGGTCCTGCGCCTATGGACAGATATATGGCGCCTGCGCGCCCCGGGTCTGATATATAAACATTGTCATTTTCACCACTGGATGACCGAGTGATCACAGTATCTTGTATTTTTTAGTTAAATTTGCACATTATTAAATGAGATCGACGTGGATTTGACTCAAACAATTTCCGGATACACTTTTGTAAAAAATATGTTCAAAAAATTAGTCGCTTAAACATGAAACGCTTTTACTAATTATAAGAATTAAGTATAATTAAGACTCACGGTTTACATTTGGAGGCTGTAAAATGGATCTGGGTTGTCGCCGGGTGGGCCTGCTTATACTGGTATTGCTAGTTTTTTCTTTTTGTTGTCCAAGCTTCCTTCTTGCCAAGATGCCGGAGGGCTATAAAGATATTAAACTTGGCATGAAGCGTTCCCAGATTGTTGAACTTTTGTCGAAATCCCCTTCACATTATTCTTTCGAGGAACTTGGAGAGGACATAACAGAAGTAATCCGTGGGGATAATTTATTCCGATTTGCGATTTACAGGTTTAATTCCGAAGATGAGCTAACTGAAATTGATCTTCAAATGAGAGAAATTATGGGTAGAGACAGGGTATTGGAGATTTACAATACGGAGCACGGTTTGACACTCTCCCCTAATAAGGTTTCCGTCGAAGCAAACAAGAGCATAGAGGTCAAGGAGAACAGGTTAATAATCAAACTGGCTTCAGATCGTGACAAACGTTCAGCCAAGGGACCTAAATAGTTTTTTTTGACCAGTGAATTGAATAAACTCTCAATGGGGTTTTGATAAATTGACTAGCTTTTCTAAGCCATCAAACGGCCTTTTCAACCATCAATGAAATTGCGTCTATTATCGGTTTGATTTCTGGGTTGCCGTCCAGAATTCTTTTGACTTCGCGATGCTGGTAAATTGTTCCCATCACCAGCATATCCGTTACACATCCTTCTTTCTCAAAGTATGCGTCACTACTGATTGCAACCTCAGCGCCTATATCATTGTAGACCGTTTTGACAAACTTGGCCTGAGATCCAGAGACCTTACGAATCAATAGATTTACATGGATGGCTCTGGCAGCCATCATGGGGCTATTATTTGCTCCAACAGCGTCTATGGCCTCAACCGCTTTTTCAATATTTTCCAAGTGGATCTTTTCGGCCAGCATTTCCTCCTCCTGTGCGTCGATGGGGTCCTTCTGCTTCCTAATAATAATCAACCTATGTGATATTTCAAAGTATGTTGTGTTGCAGCCTTAAAAAGTTTAGATTAAAAAATTGTTTTGCAAATCATTTGTCAACGCCTGGAGGACATGATGCCGGAATTCAAAGTTAACAAAACTTTTGAAGAGATAAATGAGAAGATAAAAACTGGGAATGTCGTTGTTGTAACCGCTGAGGAGATGATTGGCATTACTCGTGAGCACGGTCCTGTTGAGGCAGCCAGAAAAGTAGATGTGGTTACTACGGGAACTTTCGGCATAATGTGCTCTTCCGGCGCAATGCTGAATTTTGGTCATACCAAACCGCGCATCAAGGCCAGTAAGGTTTATCTGAATGATGTAGAGGCTTACGCGGGTTTGGCGGCTGTAGACTGTTATATTGGAGCGACACAGACGAAAGAGGATGACCCGTTAAACAAGGTCTTCCCTGGACGATTCAGATATGGCGGGGGACATGTCATAGAGGATTTAGTGTCAGGAAGGCCAGTTACGCTCAAGGCCTATGCCTACGGAACAGACTGCTACCCTAATAGGGAAGTAGAAAAGATAATGCGCCTGGGTGACTTTCTCAATGCTACCTTGTTGAGCCCCAGAAACGCTTACCAAAACTATAATTGCGCTATCAACAACTCAAAGAAAACTATCTATACCTACATGGGGATTCTCAGACCCGACTGTATGAACGCAAATTATTCAACCTCTGGCCAATTAAGCCCGTTATTGAATGATCCTTTTTACAGGACCATCGGATTGGGTACCCGAATCTTTCTTGGAGGAGGGATTGGCTATGTAATTGGCCCTGGGACACAACACACACCACACGCCAAAAGATCTGATAACGGGGTGGTAATGGGTGGTTCAGGCACCATTGCGGTTCAGGGAGACCTCAAACAGATGTCCCATCGATTTCTACGTGGAGCTTCAATCACTGGTTATGGCTGTTCATTAAGTGTAGGAATCGGTGTACCCATTCCCGTTCTCAATGAAGAAATGGCAATGTTCACAGCCGTTAGCGACGACGAAATCTTTGCCCCAATAGTTGATTACGGTCTGGAGTATCCTCTGGATGGAGGGTCGGTGCTGGGTTATGTGACGTATGGCGAGCTGAGAACGGGAGAAATAACTTTTGCCGGAAAGAAGATTGCCACGGCGTCTCTCTCCAGCTACTCGGCGGCGCTCGAAATAGCTAACACTCTCAAAGAATGGATTGCTTCAGGGAAATTCCTTTTAGGCAAGCCGGTGGAGACCTTGCCATCCATAGACTTCAAAGGGTTCCCAAGTCTCTCATGAGACCTTCAGTTATAATAGAAGAACCTCGTAGTTATCGAACTTTTGACCCGCAACAAGACCTCAAGTCATTTCGGGTCACGGTCGAAACGTCTGATTTGTATATAAAGGCTTTTTCGGAACTCTCTGAAGAGACTGAAAAATTGATTCACCAGTGCAGATCCATTATCAAAAGGTCGATAGAGGCTCGCCCTGAGTTCCTGACAAGCCTGCTTCCCGTTGATGTTGGGCCTGATGAGTCGGTGATAACAACACGGATGATTCAAGCTGGCCAAAAAGCTGGAGTTGGTCCAATGGCTTCTGTGGCCGGCGCGGTAGCCGATTATGTGGGGAGAGGGCTATTGGGGTTTTCCTCAGAGGTCATCGTTGAAAATGGAGGAGATCTCTTCATATCCGTAAACAGAAGCATTGTTGTCGGTGTTTATGCGGGATCCTCACCATTCAGCAATAAGGTAGGGCTCAAGGTCGGACCTACCCCAGTGCCGCTTGGAATAGGCACTTCATCTGGGACAGTTGGACCTTCGAGGAGTTTTGGAAAGGCGGACGCGGCGACAATTGTGTCACACGATCCAATACTTGCAGACGCAGCCGCTACGGCTCTGGGAAACAAAATCAGAACTCACAGGGACATGAGCTCCGCCTGCAAATGGGCCATGTCACTTGATGGCGTAATTGGGTGCCTTGCCATTCTAGGCGACAAGATGGGGGCGCTGGGAAAAGTCGAGTTAGTTTCAATAGAATAATTATTGTTTGCTATTAAAATAAACTGAGAAGGAGTTCGGATATGGCTTCCAAGAACGTGCTCTTGATCTTCAAATCAAACATAATGTATAAACCTGTTATCTACAGACTAGCCAGAGACTTCGATTTGGTTTTCAACATATTGGAAGCCAAAATCCTGCCACGACGCGAGGGCCGGATACTCCTGGAATTGCGCGGCTCAGATGAGACCATAGAGAAAGGCGTCAAGTTTCTGGAGGAACACCAAGTCGTAGTAGAACTCCTGTCGGACAAGGTGTGGCGAGAAGAA
>JBFXII010000034.1:0-12288 GCA_050176095.1 Desulfomonilaceae bacterium | reverse complement strand
GACTCAAACCTCATCTTCCGAATCTCCTGTAGCAGCTCTGCCCGGCCCATAAGTCACCTCCATAGGGACCTATTAAAACCGGACAAATTATGTGCTATTAATCAGGACATTCTATTTGCTGCTTACATTGGCGTTCTGTGACCTTGACAACTGATTGATTGGCGCCCAAATGACGATGTGTGTTCCGATTAGAGTCGGCGTTGTAATTCAATCTGTGAAGTAATGGACAAACCGAGACAGTTTTTGATTATTACAATTAAATCTCGATGTAAGATCCTTAATTAGATTTTGTTGTTTAGTTGACGAAATGGCGACTCGGTGCAATTTCAGGTTTGTCCTCGAAATCAGGATGGGGTTTGTTAAATGGCAGATAACCAGAGCGACAAGATTAATCCGCACGTTCAGAACAGCCCAGGGAGTTCGTCAGCGCAAGACCCAGAAATTGTGGTAGCAGACCGGCCCGATTCTCGGCTTGGCCCCGGGACCAAAGATACAGCGGATTCAAAATCTTTGGATGCTGAATCCACTGGTAAGTGCGTTGACCTGGATGAGGCCCTTCAGTTAGCTGAAGATAATCACGACAAATGGATGCGCGCAGTAGCTGATTTAGAGAACTACAAGAAACGAAGCATAAACGAAAGAAGTAAACTTCTTAAATATAAGAATGAGGATCTCTTAAGGGATCTACTAGTGGTAGTTGACAATCTTGATCGGGCTGTTTCAGCGCCTGTTGATCATGGATCTAGCGCACTACTTGAGGGAGTCAAGATGACTGCCACAATGTTTAGAGATGTTTTGGGCCGATACGGCGTTAGCCCCATTGAATCTGTAGGACAAACATTCAATCCTGAATTCCATGAAGCAATAGCGACCTTCAATGATCCGAAAAAAGAACCAAACACAGTTTTAGAAGAGTTGGAAAAAGGTTACATGTATCAGGACAGATTGTTACGCCCGGCGAAAGTTGTTGTTTCAACGAAATAAACCGTTAATCGCTAAAAAGTTAAGACTACATAATACATATAGCGCCTAAACAAGCGGCGCTGGGAGGAAAAGATGGCTGGCAAAGTAATTGGAATCGACTTGGGAACTACTAATTCATGTGTAGCTGTAATGGAAGGTGGAGACCCGGTGGTAATAACCAACTCCGAGGGTGGAAGGACTACCCCGTCCATGGTCGCATTTTCAGATTCTGGGGAAAGACTCGTAGGGCAAGTGGCCAAAAGGCAGGCCATAACAAATCCAGAAAATACGTTGTTTGCAATTAAGAGACTCATAGGAAGAAAATTTGACTCCAAAGAAGTCCAGGCCGACACGAAGATATGCCCTTTTAAGATAGTCTCTGGCAAAAACGGTGACGCTGCTGTTGAAGCAAGAGGCAAAGAATATACTCCAGCCGAGATCTCGGCTATGATCCTGCAAAAAATGAAACAGACAGCCGAAGATTATCTCGGGGAGGAGGTCACCGACGCGGTCGTAACAGTCCCCGCGTATTTCAACGACTCTCAGCGTCAGGCAACCAAGGACGCCGGCCGAATTGCTGGCTTAAATGTGTTGAGAATAATAAATGAGCCTACAGCCGCTTCTCTTGCGTACGGCCTGGACAAAAAGAAAGAAGAAAAAGTTGCTGTATTCGACCTTGGTGGTGGCACTTTCGACATTTCAATTCTGGAAATCGGAGAAGGCGTCTTCGAAGTAAAATCGACCAACGGTGATACACATCTTGGCGGTGAGGACTTTGATCAAAGAATTATCGATTACCTTGCTGATGAATTTAAAAAAGATCAGGGTATTGATCTTCGAAACGATAAGATGGCGCTTCAGAGACTTAAAGAAGCTGGCGAAAAAGCTAAGATTGAACTTAGCTCATCGATGGAGACTGACATCAATCTTCCATTCATTACGGCTGACGCGTCAGGCCCGAAACACCTCACCATGAAATTGACCAGGTCGAAATTGGAAGCCCTCGTGTCAGACCTGATTGAGAAAACTGTAGCTCCGTGCAAGACGGCTATGAAGGATGCCGGTGTTACAACTAGTCAAATTGACGAAGTAATTCTCGTGGGTGGCATGACTCGTATGCCAGCCGTCCAGGCAAAGGTAAAGGAACTATTTGGAAAAGAGCCTCATAAGGGTGTCAATCCTGATGAAGTAGTGGCAATCGGAGCAGCAATTCAGGGCGCAGTCCTTAAAGGTGACGTCAAAGACGTGCTTTTGCTCGACGTGACGCCTCTGTCCCTTGGTATTGAAACCCTAGGTGGAGTATTCACAAGACTGATCGAGAAAAACACCACCATACCCACAAGGAAGAGTCAGGTATTCTCAACCGCGTCGGACAACCAGCCATCGGTGTCTATACACGTCTTGCAGGGCGAGAGAGAAATGGCCCATGACAACAAGACCTTGGGAAGATTTGAGTTGGTTGGTATTCCACCGGCCCCAAGAGGTATACCTCAAATAGAAGTGACATTCGACATAGACGCCAATGGCATCGTTCACGTCTCGGCAAAGGACTTGGGTACTGGAAAAGAGCAGTCTATCAAGATCACTGCATCAAGTGGATTAAGCGAGTCGGAAATCCAGCAAATGATTAGAGATGCTGAAGCTCACGCAGAAGAGGACAAGAAAAAACGTGAACTTATAGACTTGAGAAACCAGGCTGATTCCACGGTCTATATGACTGAAAAAACCCTTAAAGAACACGGCGAAAAGGTTGACGCCGCGGTCAGAAGCTCTATTGAAGCCGCTATCACCAAAACTAAAACTGCCATGGAGGGCTCTGACGCAGCGGCCTTGAAATCGGCCATGGAAGAATTGCAACAGGCCTCACATAAACTTGCGGAGGCAATGTATCAGCAGGCTTCAGGAACTCCTGGCGGCGGCGAAGAGCAGGCCGGAGGCCAGCACGGTGGATCAACAACGGGAGGTTCAAGCGCAAAGCCTGAAGAAGATGTTGTAGATGCGGATTTTGAAGAGGTAAAAGACTCAAAGAAGTAATTTTTGCAGATTGATTTAAGAGGGGCTAATTCCCCTCTTAAATCTCATAACCCTCACTTAATACTCGCCACTATGTCGCTCCGTTTCATTTTCACTTCATTGAAAACGATTGCTAATGATCTAAACCAAAGACTTTTCCCTTAGCTAATTCAAGCCTCGCTTCACGTTTCATGAATAGCCCATCAACCTTTATCAGGTTGACCACAAATTCTTTGTCATGATATGTTAGAAAGATAACTTGGTGATAGAAACGAACTTTTTTTGATGCTCCATCTTGCTCCAGCAGGATCCAAAATAGAAGCTACCAAGCCATTCTCTATTCTTTAAGGAAAACCGCATGGCTCTAATAAAAGCATTCCCAGTGGTAAAATATGGGCGGCGCCTGACAAATGAACTGGAAAAACTCATTACGCCTCCCTACGACGTCATTTCACCTCAGGAACAACAGGCCTTTTATGAATCACATCCTTTCAATATGATTCGATTGGTTTTGGGAAATCAATATCCGGACGATCACGAACTAAACAACAAACATACCAGGGCAGCCTCAACACTCGACGAGTGGATGAGAAAAGGCGTGCTTACCCGTCATGGCAAACCTGCTCTCGTGATATATCAAATGGATTTTGAACAACCTGGCGTTGGGGTTAAGAGGCTTGACGGTATAGTCGCAGTGGTAAAAGTTGACGATTATGGAAGAGGAAAAGTTTTGCCTCATGAAAAGACTTACTTGGGCCCCAAAAAGGATCAGCTAGATTTATTGAGAGCATGTAAATCGAATTTGACACCAGTACATTCACTTTTTGATGATGACGATGACAGGATTTACAACCTTTATTCTCCATACATGGAAAATGAGCCTGACCAGGTTACAACCGATTCGAATAAGAATGTGCATCGCACTTGGTTGATTGACGATGAAAAAATCATTGACGCGATCATAGAAGCGTTTGATTCCAAGAGCTTATTTATTGCCGACGGGCATCATAGGTATGAAACAGCTTTAGCTTACAAGAGAGAACAGGAGGCGCTGGATTCGTATGATCCCGAAGCTCCTTACAACTATGTAATGATGTACCTAACAGCCCTGTCACACCCTGGTCTGACTATATTGCCCGCGCATAGAATGGTTAAGGGACTATCAAACTTTGAGATTTCCAAGTTTTTCACACAACTGGACCCGTATTTCGATTTTACGGAGATTCCATTCTCGGAATGTGGTTTGACTGCAGACATTGAGAGGTTTATCTCTGGGTTAGCTGATTATTCTGAGTTTGGCGGTTGTTTTGGTATGGCTTGCCATGGGCAGAACCGATTCTGGCTATTGAAATTGAAAGATTTCGGAGCTTTGTCTCGTGTTGTAGATAGTTCTATCCCTGTGGCCCTCCAACGGTTAGATGTGACAATTTTGAGCGAAGTCATAATGAATTTAGGCCTGGGTCTGGATAAAGGAAACTCGGAGGGTAAAATAGAATACACTCCCATTATGTCAGAAGCCATTGAAAGAGCTCTTCGAGGAGAAGTCCAGGCAAGCTTCATCTTGAATCCTACTCGCGTGGATCAGATGCGAGAAGCTGCGGAAAAAGGTTTTAAACTGCCACAAAAATCAACTTACATTTATCCAAAATTGTCATCAGGATTGGTCTTGAATGTTTTCCAATAGGTTTTTGACACTCTAGCTAGCCATCTAAGGCTTTCAAAGGAGTTGTAGAGTATTTGATTTGAGACCTTCAGAGGATTTAGAAACAACAGACGGAGTTTTTAGAAACAAGGTTAGGATAATACAAGCCGCTAGAGGGTACCGCGTTTCCGAGGACGCCTTGTTGTTAACATGGTTTACGCAACTTGAGGACAACGATTTCATTTTGGATGCTGGAACCGGAAATGGTGTTATCGCTTTTTGTTTAGCGCGAACAAACAGAACTGTACAATGTGTGGGGTTGGAGATTCAGAGTGATCCAGCGCTACGCGCTATCCGGGGAACGAGACTAAACGATCTAGAAGAAAGGGTATTCATTGTCAAAGGCGATTTAAGACAAGCCGATAGATTTTTTAAGCAGAGAAGTTTTAGTCTTGTTGTTTCTAACCCACCTTACCACGAGTTCGGCCGCGGCAAAATAAACAGGCTAAACGAAAAAGCGTTGTCTCGTCATCAAATAATGATGCCCCTTTCAGATTTATTCAGAGTCGCACAAAGTCTCCTGATAGATGGGGGACGGCTTTCGATAATTTATCCAGCTACCGGTAAGGATTTGATCAGCGAAATTGCATCTGAAACTGGATTTAAGATCTCTCGTGTGCTATGGATTTACCCAAGAGTTAATCTAAAGCCTAGTTTAATCTGCGTAGAGGCTATACAAACTCAAGCAAAGGTTAAATTGTCGGAGAGCAACTTAGAACTTTATGGACCTGACGGAATAAGAACCGCCAAGGCGCAGTCTATCTTTTCTGGTTCTCAAATAGAGGACTAGAGCATTTCTGAGGGCTGGTTTAGTGGCCCCAAGGCTCTTGTTCTATTCCGAAAGCCAGTTGGAGGTAAAATTGGAAGAATTCAGCAGAATTAAACGTCTCCCCCCTTATGTGTTTCAAGTAGTCAATGAATTGAAGATGAAGTTGAGACGGGCAGGGGAAGACATAGTAGACCTCGGGATGGGCAATCCAGATATCCCTACACCTCAACATATAGTAAATAAGCTAATTGAAGCGGCTCAGAATCCGCGTAATCATCGATATAGCGCGTCAGCGGGAATACCAAAATTAAGATTGGCTTTTGCCGATTGGTGGAAGCGCAGATTTAACGTAGATTTGGACCCTGATAAGGAAGTTGTCGCTACCATGGGTTCAAAAGATGCGCTTGCTCATCTGGTGTTGGCAATAATCAACCCGGGAGATGTTGTCTTTGTCCCCTCACCAACCTATCCTATTCATCCGTATTCAGTTGTCATCGCTGGCGGGGACCTCAGACATGTGCCTATACGACCTGACAGTGATTTTTTTGAAGATTTAAAAACTGCTGTGAGGTTGACCTGGCCACTTCCCAAGATGCTAATAATTTCATTTCCTCATAACCCCACTACCATGGTAGTGAATGAGGATTTTTTTAAGCGGATTGTTGAATTTGCCCATGAATACAAGATCATGGTCGTTCATGATTTTGCTTATGCTGACCTGGTTTTTGATGGATACAAAGCGCCTAGTTTTCTATCCGTTCCTGGAGCAAAAGAAGTTGGTATCGAAACTTTTTCGTTGACCAAGAGCTATTCAATGGCGGGCTGGAGAGTTGGCTGCGCAGCAGGCAACTCTCAAATGATTGAAGCTCTGCGCAGATTAAAGAGTTACATTGATTACGGTATGTTTCAACCTATCCAGATAGCGGCGATAATAGCGTTGAATGGAAGCCAGGATTGCGTAGATGATATAGTCCAAGAATACAAAGATCGCAGGGACGCCCTTTGTCATGGACTAAACGACGCTGGCTGGTCTGTTGATTCTCCCAAGGGAACAATGTTCGTTTGGGCCAAGATACCTGAACCTTTTGTAAAGATGGGTTCCATAGAATTCGCAAAAATGATGACCGAACAGGCCAAGGTTGTTGTCAGCCCGGGAATCGGGTTCGGTCCTTTCGGAGACGAACACGTCAGATTTGCATTGGTCGAAAACAGAATGCGTATCAATCAAGCCGTTAGGGGCATTAGAAGCTTCCTGTCAGGTCATGTCTCCAATGAAAAAAATGCTGAAAAGGCCATTCAGGACATAGCCGTTTAACTTTGCAATACAGCTTTGGGGGTTTTGTGCTCTTTTGCCCCCAAGCATTTTCAAGATAGACCATTGTCATGGAAACAGTTCCCTGGAATGTTCCCGGCATGGTTTGGGGCTTTTTATGAAAGAGATTTGTATAGGGCTAATTGGTTTTGGAACCATCGGCGTTGGTGTAGCTAAGATAATCAGAGAAAATGGTAAACTTCTTGAAGACCGAATTGGTTTCAAACTGAAACTCAAAAAAATTGCCGATCTCGATATCATCACTCCAAGAGGAATTGATGTTGAGCCGAATATATTGACAACTAATGTAAATGAAATCCTTGACGATCCGGAAATACAAATTGTCATCGAATTGATTGGAGGTTACGAACCAGCCAGGACTTTCATAGAAAAAGCTATGAAAAACGGCAAACAGGTGGTGACGGCGAACAAGGCATTATTGGCCGATTCAGGCATAGAGATATGTCGCCTGGCAAGAGAACATGACGTCGACATAGCCTTTGAAGCGGCAGTTGCTGGTGGAATTCCAATCATCAGATCCCTGAGAGAAGGATTAATTGCCAACCGATTTGAGAAGGTTCTGGCAATACTCAACGGAACCTGCAATTTCATTCTCACGGCAATGACCGAAAATCCTGGGATTTCATTTGATGAGATGCTCAAAAAGGCTCAGGATCTTGGCTACGCTGAAGCCGATCCTACCCTGGACATTGAAGGAATTGACAGCGCCCATAAATTGGTTTTAGTGCTGGCTATTACTCATGGTATTTGGATGCCAATCGACCGAATTTTCGTCCAGGGGATTACCCAAATCGATCCTTTTGATATACTTATGGCTCAGGAGTTTTCATACAAGATCAAGCTCCTGGCTATGATTCTAAGGCATGGTGACAAAGTCGAGGTAAGATTACATCCCACAATGTTGCCCAAGAATCACCCCTTGGCACAGGTAGATGGTGTTTTTAATGGAATTTATCTGCGAGGCGACATGGTTGGCGAGCAACTGTTTTACGGACGAGGCGCAGGCAGAGAGCCTACTGCCTCTGCAGTAATAGGTGACGTCGTTGAAGTGGCCAGGAATATTGGAAGAGAAGCCAATGGTAAGGTTCCGCCATTGGGTTATTCGGATGAGAACCTTTCATCAGGTCGTGTGATGGATATTTCTGAGATAACCACTAATTATTACCTGAGAATTCGGGCCCATGACAAGCCTGGCGTATTATCAAAGATTGCCGGAATCATGGCTGAACACAATATTAGCATTCATTCAGTAATTCAGAAGAAAAGAGTCACAGGGGCCGCTGTGCCTGTGGTTTTCTTAACCCATGTCGCCAGAGAAGCCGATATTCAGAAAGCTATTGAAAAAATCGGATTGCTGGAGGCCGTCGAAGGTTCCCCCGTGATTATTCGTATAGAGGATGAGGAGCTCTGCTAAGAGGACACCTAAGTTAATTAAAGGAGAAGCGCCATCCGGACGCAAAACACAATCATGTGGAAAGGCATCATAAAGGAATACCCAGATTTTTATCGATTCGCTGATGATCGGCACATAGTGTCGATTCTAGAAGGTAATACGCCGTTAATTCCTGCCCCAAGCTTAGCCTCAAAGATAAATCCAAAGATATCTATTTATTTGAAATTTGAAGGCCTTAATCCCACTTGCTCATTCAAGGACCGTGGAATGACGGTCGCGGTGTCACGTGCAGTGGAAGCAGGTTCGAAAGCTGTAATCTGCGCCTCTACTGGGAACACTTCTGCTTCCGCTGCAGCATATGCTGCTAGGGCAGGAATAAAGGCTTTCGTAGTCATACCTGAAGGTAAAATTGCTCTTGGGAAGCTAGCTCAGGCTATGATTCATGGCGCTACGGTTATAAAGGTCTTGGGCAATTTTGATGACGCTTTGAAAATCGTTCGAGAGATCTCAGAAAGCTATCCGATCACGCTCGTCAATTCTTTGAATCCTCATAGAATAGAAGGGCAGAAATCAGCCGCTTATGAGATATGTGACTGGCTAGGCGAACCTCCTGATTATCATTCTCTACCTGTAGGTAACGCGGGAAACATAACCGCTTACTGGGCTGGTTACAATGCTTATAAAGATGCTGGAAAGATTACAGGACTCCCCAGAATGATTGGATTTCAGGCGGCCGGCTCAGCCCCTATAGTCCTGGGACATGTTGTTGAAAAACCAGAAACGCTTGCTACAGCGATAAGAATAGGTAACCCCGCCTCTTGGAAAAAGGCTGAAGCGGCTCGAGACGAATCTAGCGGACTTATTGACATGGTCACTGATGAAGAGATCATTCAGGCTTATCAGATGGTAGCGTCTTTAGAAGGAGTCTTCTGCGAGCCTGCATCCGCAGCCTCTATCGCTGGTTTAATAAAGAAAAACTCAGAAAACTATTTTGTTGGTGGTGAACGCATAGTCTGCACATTGACGGGTCATGGCCTGAAGGACCCGGATAACGCAATAAAAGTTTCTACAGAACCGGTAGTTTGTGAACCGGAAATGAAGAAGGTGCTGAATGTCCTCGGATTCTAAAACCAAATATTTAATATTAGTTCCTGATGGTATGGCTGATTCGTGCGAGGAACAGGGAGGCCTGCTTACGTGCCTGGAAGAATCAAAGACCCCTTGGATGGATCGCATGGCCGCCGCAGGTATCATAGGAGTGACGACCACTATCCCAGAAGGAATGACCCCTGCTAGTGATATCGCAAACTTATCTATCATGGGCTACGATCCTAGGGAAGTCTATTCAGGAAGGGCCCCTCTGGAAGCAGCATCCATGGGGGTTTTTCTTCGACAACGAGATCTGGCGTTCAGACTAAATCTTGTCACCTTAGACAGAAATTTTACGGTGATGGCAGACCATAGCGCTGACCATATTTCGACACCTGAAGCTAGGGAACTAATTGGAACCCTTGGACCCGAGATTGAGTCCTTGGGCTTTTCCGTGACTCCCGGGGTTTCTTACAGACACTTGTTAATTTGGGAGAATGGCCCGGATGGAATCCTGACTCATCCACCTCACGATTTTCCAGGACAACCGATAGCGTCTAAGTTTCCTACTGGACCCGGAGCAGACAAGTTAATCAGACTCATAATCAAGTCGTGGAAAATTCTGGACAAACATCCAGTGAATCTCCGGCGGGTTAAACGTTGTCAAGGCCCTGCAAATTCTGTGTGGCCTTGGGGACAGGGGAAACCACCATTGTTGAAAACCTTGAAAGAGCGTTATGGAATTAGCGGTTCTGTAGTTGCGGCTGTTGATCTGATTAAAGGTCTTGGGAAATATGCCGGGCTTGAAATCGTAAATGTTCAGGGCGCCACCGGATACCTCGACACCAATTATCACGGTAAAGCCCAAGCTACAATTGAGGAACTCAAACGTAAAGACTTCGTGTTCCTGCATGTAGAAGCTCCTGATGAAGCCGGGCATTCAGGACAAAAAGACCTAAAAGTTAAGGCAATTGAAGATTTCGATGAAAAAATCATCACTCCAATCATGGAGGGCTTGAAACAGTTTGACTCATGGAGAATTCTAATCATGCCGGATCACCAGACACCAGTCACCACTCGGGTTCATGAACGGGGTAAGGTGCCATTCCTACTGCTTGATTCAGAATCATGGAAGAAATTCTCCGGGGAGTCTTCTTTCAGTTTTACTGAAAGAACTGCTTTGAGTTCTGGACACGATGTTCCAGAAGCTTCTAAAATGATTGAGATTCTTTTAGATCGGCAAAAGCTGTAGCTTCTAGCGTTTCCCTTTCTTGAGAATTACCAAAGATTGGCGTCATTTTAATCATATCAAGATCGTGGCTCAATTCTTCATGTTTAAAGGACGCCATTCTTGTTTCACATTAGGTGTGCCTTTTCTGCGAGATAACCTACTATGACAGAACTCGTATCAAACAATGAAGCGACAATAAGACTTTTTTTCTTTTTGGGGATATTTTGGGTCGTCGCAATAGCAGAACTTATGTCACCCAGAAGGCCCTTAACAACTTCAAAGTCTAAACGCTGGCTCACTAACATTGGCATAATATTCATCAATACTATATTCATAAGGTTATTCTTTTCGGCTGGGGCTGTAGGGATCGCTATTTTTGTATCTGAAAACAAATGGGGAATTTTCAATAGCCTAGGAATACCTTACTCGTTGGCAGTCATTCTGTCTGTGGTTGTTCTGGATTTCGCAGTATACATTCAGCATGTAATGTTTCACGCTATTCCAACTCTATGGCGGTTGCACATGATGCACCATGCAGACATGGACATCGATGTGACGACAGGAACACGTTTTCATCCGGTTGAGATGATCTTGTCCATGGTAATCAAGGGAGCAGCTATTATTGTTTTGGGAGCGCCACCGTTGGGAGTAATCGTTTTTGAGATACTATTGAATGGCACCGCCATGTTTAACCATGGAAACATTAAACTGCCTCTCGATCTAGACGCTTTCTTGCGGATGTTCGTTGTTACACCTGATATGCACAGAGTTCATCATTCTGTTTTTCCTTCCGAAACAAACAGCAACTATGGTTTTAACCTGCCATGGTGGGACAGAATTATGGGAACCTATAAGAGCCAGCCAATGAAGGGACATTTAGATATGAGTATTGGACTAAACCAATTTCGTAACCCTGACAAACTCGGCTTAATGGATATTCTCATCCTACCTTTCACAGGTCCCCAAGGTTCATATGCCATAAACAGACGTGGTCAATCTGGCGTTTAACCACCGAGCGTAGCCATTCTCATAATTTAGGAACATGCCTGATATGGACGTCAGACGATTAGAGGTTTTTCTCAAGGTAATTGAATTGAGTAGCTTCACCAAAGCCGCTGAAGCTCTGAATCTGTCACAACCAACCGTGAGCGAACACGTTCGATGCCTCGAAGAAATCGTGAATGAACGTCTTTTTGACCGGCTAGGAAGAAGCGTTGGACCTACACCAGCCGGGAAAATCTTTGCGCAATATGCATTGCAAATTGTCAGGACTTACTCAGAGGCGATTCAAGCCCTTCAACGGTTCCAGGGGAAAATTGCCGGCACACTTCTGATTGGAGCTAGCAGTGTTCCAGGAGCGTATGTGCTCCCAAAATATTTGGGAGCTTTTAAGTCTATAAATCCCGATGTCCAGATAACTCTTAGAATTTCTGCCACATCTGAAATCATAGACCAGGTTTTAGAGGGATCTGTAGAGGCAGGCTTTGTTGGTTCTTCGAGGAACAACAAAAAGCTGGTGTTCGACAAACTGCTCGAGGATGAACTGGTTCTCATAACTGCCCCTGAACACGCGTGGGCAAAGATGAATTATATACTTCCAGATCAATTGCTGACCGAATCGATGGTTTTAAGGCAGAGAGGATCGGGAACTAGGTCTGTGACACTGAGCATTTTATCAGATCATGGAATAGATGTATCGAGGCTAAATGTGGCTGCAGAACTAGGAGATGCCGAAGCAGTGAAACAAGGGGTCAAGTCTGGGATGGGGATATCAATCATGTCGGTCCACGCGGTG
>JBFXII010000033.1:0-12562 GCA_050176095.1 Desulfomonilaceae bacterium | reverse complement strand
GAGAATAACAGGAGAGTCCGTGAGATCAATGCGGGCGTTTATTTAGTTTATTCAAAAATTCTTTTTGATCTTTTGTCACTCATAAAACCTAACAACGCACAAGGAGAATTCTATCTTACAGACATCGTAAGTGAAGCAAACCTGAGAGGTGTCTCAGTTCACGCATTTCAGGTCAGTGAATTCTCGGAAGCTTCAGGAATAAATTCAAGGGCTGATTTGGCTAATGTCACCAAGAAAATTTATGAATCCATAGCTCACAAACACATGATGGACGGGGTAACTATTATCGACCCGTCAACGACTTATATAGATTGGGGAGTAACAATAGGCTTGGACACGATCATTTGGCCGGGAACTGTTTTTAGGGGAGCAACCAAGCTTGGGGAACGATGTGTGATTGAACCCCATGTTTTTATATCTAATAGTGAAATAGATGATGAGGTCTCAATCCTTTTAGGTTCCAGACTGAACTCTGCGCATGTATCGAAAGGAGCTTCAATTGGTCCGATGGCTCACCTTAGACCAGAAGCAGACGTAGGAAAGAATTGTAAGGTCGGGAATTTTGTGGAGGTAAAAAAGACTGTTTTGGGAGACGGGAGTAAGGCATCTCATTTGACATACCTCGGAGACAGTGTAGTGGGCCGTAACGTGAACATAGGTTGTGGAACGATAACATGCAACTACGACGGCAAGAACAAACACAGTACTTTAATAGGAGATAACTGTTTTGTGGGATCAGATGTGCAGTTTGTAGCTCCCGTAACTGTAGGTCAAGGATGTGTAATAGGAGCTGGCAGCACTATCACAAAGAATGTGCCTGACAGGACTTTGGCCGTTACTAGGGCAAAACAGAAAATATACCAACTTAGGTTAGGTCAGGGCTCGAAATCTGAGAATGAAAATAGCTGACCTGAACCTGGATGGCAACGTGTTCCTGGCGCCTATGGCAGGAATAACTGACGCGCCTTTTCGAAGAATAGTTCAACATTTTGGGGTGTCTGGGGTGTGGACAGAGATGATAAGCGCACATGCGGCGCTTCGATCTAGAAAGTCTCTGGAAACTACAAATCTCGAAGGGCATCATGTCCCAACTGTTTTTCAAATAGTGGGAAAAGATCCTTCAATAATGTCAGAGGCTGCGCATCTCTTACAGGGTCTTGGAGCCTCCGCAATAGACTTAAACATGGGATGCCCCGCCAGGAAGGTAGTAGGATCAGGTTCTGGAGTAGCCTTGATGAAAGATATTGATCTCGCGCAACGTATAATAGCGTCAGTTCGAAGATCCATTTCCATACCACTCACCGTCAAAATGAGATCCGGGTGGGATGAAAAAAACTTTACTGCTCCCGAATTGGCAGCTTTAGCCCAGGATGAGGGTGTCGATGCTCTCATAGTCCATGGCCGAACACGTTCGGCAGTCCACTCCGGTCCTGTGTCAGCTGATTTGATTGCTCTCATAAAATCGAGAGCGAAAATTCCAATTATAGCTAATGGCGGTATTAACAGTGTTGAAGATGCCCTAAACCTCATAAATTCTTCCAAATGTGATGGGATAATGATCGGAAGGGGAGCGTTAGGAAGACCATGGTTTCCGGAAATGGTTCGGTTAATCCTACAAAAAAAAGAAAAAGTCTTTTTCAACTTGTCTGTTTCTGATACTATTGTGCAACATTTTGTGGATCAAATTCAAACTTTCGGTGATCAAGTGGGAGTTCGCAGGATGCGAAAACATTTGGGGTGGTACTCCAAAGGATTTGCAAATGGAGCGGATTTCAGGTTTAAAGTTTTTCGAGAAATGGATCCCTGCGCAATATTAGATCTAGTCAGAAACTTTTTTGGAAAGGTCGCAATTTCATGAAATACCAATCAAAAGATTTGAAAGCGCCATCCAAAGAAGGTGATGAAACATTCAAACTAAATCAGACCCATTTGGTCATGCAGTCTAGCCTCACCGAGACTCTGGACTCGTTAGTTGAATATCTGGTTGACAATGAAATTGATGGTATTCATCCATTGATCATGGGGGAAATTGAGAAGAGGCTGATAATCAAGGTTCTCGAGCGTAGCAGGGGAAACAAACTCAGAGCCGCCAAAAGCCTGGGTATGAGTCGAAACACCTTCCACCGGAAGGTTCTAAAACTCCAGGAGATGGGTGAATCGGAAGATGGACTCGATTCCTAGAATCTCATGAACGGCTTCAAGCTCATATCTTAAGAGTCCCGTCCCATAACGATGGGAGAGATGCTCAGTATTTTAATTTGTTACATATTTTTGTCTTAAAGAGATCATTTTTGGAAAAAATGCTTGAGCGATGATAAATGCTTACAGCTAATTTTTCTGACTTTGGTGTGTGCGTTTTGTAAATTTAAATGAGCATGGGAAGATCTAGCTGATACAGTGTATGTAGAAACATCAATAATTGTTTTGAGTGTTATTGCTGGCGCTTACATGGCCTGGAATATAGGGGCCAATGATGTCGCTAATTCAATGGCCTCAGCGGTTGGCGCCAGGGCGATAACATTGCGTCAGGCGCTTTTCATAGCCACCATTCTAACATTTCTTGGGGCCACGCTCGTTGGGTCACACGTGGCACAAACAATAAGGAAGGGAATAATTGATTCCCAAGTCGTTGGAGATCCTAGAGTAATACTTCTTGGTCTGTTGTCAGCTTTACTCTCTGCGTCTTTGTGGGTATGTCTCGCTACTTACCAGAACCTACCGGTATCAACCACTCATTCCATCGTGGGCTCCATGATAGGGTTTGGATTGGTTAGTGGGGGAGTGGCGGCAGTTAATTGGTGGCAAGTAGTCTACATCGTATTGTCGTGGATCCTTTCCCCTGTCCTCAGCGCCACCTGTTCGTTTTTGATCTTCAGACTAATTGATCGGTTAATTCTTTCCAAGATGAATACCGCTGATAGCGCATTGAAAACCACTCCTATCTTGGTAGCTGCTACGATTTTTGTAATGACTCTGGCGTTGTTTCTGGATACGCCGTTAAGCAAAAAAATGGAGTTTGGCAGTTTTGAAGCGCTTTTAGCATCTCTGTCTGTAGGTGTCGTAGTTTACGTAATATGCGCCGTAGTTATCAGAAGGTTGTTTTCCTATTACCGGGTTGCAGTAGCTGAAGAAGTCTTCAGATATTTACAGGTAATGACCTCATGTTATGTTGCATTCGGAAACGGGGCTAACGATGTTGCTAATGCCATGGGGCCCTTGGCAGGCATATATTTCATTTATACAACGGGGTCGATTGCCGAGGCTTCCCCCGTTCCAGTGTGGATGCTTGGGTTCGGTGGATTCATGATTTGTGTCGGAATATGTACCTGGGGATATAGAGTCATCGAAACCGTTGGCTCAAAAATAACTGAGCTCACGAGCATAAGAGGATTCGTGGTCGAGTTTTCTGCCGCAACAATGATATTGATAGCCTCTATGTTAGGGTTGCCCGTTTCTACGACTCACGCGGCTATTGGCGCCTACGTAGGGGTCGGATTAGCTCGAGGCTTACAGGCTCTCGATCTTGGAGTTCTATGGAAAATCATGCTTTACTGGGTAATCACTGTTCCGGTGGCTGCAGCCACTTGCGCCGTAATCTTTTCAATACTTTCTGCAATATACTGAATTAGGCAGGTGATTAATGAGAAATCCTCTTATAAACATGATAAAACGTTCGCCCTTTGAGAACACTCGGAAACATGCCCTCAAAGTTGCAATGTGCGGCCCGGTTTTTGTCAAGGCAGTTGACGCATATTTTAAGGGTGAATCGGATCAGTTCGAATTATTGAAGGAAGAAATCAGAGATATCGAAGCTGAGGCGGATCGAATTAAGAGGAATGTGCGTGCGCATCTTCCTCCGTCAATATTAATGCCTGTCGAGAAATCAGTATTTTTCAACTTCTTGAGAGAAGCGGACAAGGTAGTAGACTGTATCAAGAATGCTCTTTACTGGATGTCCTACTACAAACTTGAGCTTCCTGATGGTATCCAAAAGGATTACACGGTTCTGGTTAAACAAGTAGGAGATTATCTGGGTTTTCTGCCTGAAATGGTACTCAGATCGCACACTTACTTCCAAACAAGGATGGAGTCTGACAGGCAAGCTGTCAAAGATATAATCAGAGAGATAAGGTTTCGCGAGAAAGAATCCGATGATCTCGAGAAAACCATATTCATAAGATTGTGTGCAGATGAACAAATTCCGCCGAAGACTTTTTTTCTTATGATTCGATTGGTAGAAACCACCGGTGATATAGCGGACCACCTCGAAAACAGCGGGGACATGGTAAGAATTATGATAGCAAGATAAAAATCGTTTCTAGTTGGACTAAAACATTTTTACAACAATGTCAGAAATGATGTTTGCTGCTTCATCCACGCGGTCAGCGCTTCTGTTAAAGTGTCTATAAATCTCTCGATAAGCAAACATCATTCTTGGTTCATGACCTAAGAAAAGTTCCTTCAAGGCCACTAAAAAGGTGTCATTCATCTTATTTTCGACCCTTTTGGCTCTTACTGCATATTCCACAGCTACGTTGGGATTCTTTTTCAGGTGTTTGATTGCATTGACGAGATTTTCAGCTCCCTTGTGAAGTAAACCAGCCATAGTTATCAAAAACTGATTGCTCTCAATCTCGAAAATGTCCATTTCCTTAACTGTATTGTGAGCGTGGTCAATTACGTCATCTATTGCCCTTGAGAGAGAAAAAATGTCTTCTCGATCCATGGGTGTGAGAAAAGTTTGGTTGAGTTCATCTATGAGAATTCTCCGTATGTCGTCAGCCTCTTGCTCAAGCCTTTTTATTTCTTCGGACTTGCCAGTTCCTGTGAGGAAAGAAACCAGAGCTTGACATCCTTCTAAAGTCTTTTCAGCCTGAGCCAGCAGAAGTTCGTAGAAATCTATATCTCTTTTACGTCCGAAAAGTTTCCAAAAACTCATGAGGATCTCGCTAACTCAATTGGGATGCTTGAATTAATAGCCAGCAGATGCCTGCGCCGAGTATTACGCATATAGGAAAGGTCATCAGCCACGCGTAAGCCATATTGACTGCAGCAAACCATCTGACACCACTTAATCTCCTGGAAGCTCCTACACCCATTACCGACGAAGAGATAATCTGAGTAGTGCTTACTGGAAATCCGAACAAAGATGCGGACAATATTACCCCGGTTGAAGTCAATTGAGACGCAAACGAATGAACCGGCTCCATACGACATATTCCAAAGCCAACCGTTTTAACTATTCGCCAACCACCAAAAGCTAGCCCAACCGAAATTGCGACTGCGCATCCGAGGATAGCCCAAAAAGGCAAAGGCAATTGACCGTCCATTTCACCAGTTCCAGCAGCGAGAGCAATGGAAATCAAACCCATTGACTTCTGAGCGTCATTTGATCCATGAGTCGCCGCAAGAAAGACGACAGTTGGTTTTTGGAGAAATGTAAATATCCCCCCTATACCACGATGAAAAGTTCGGAAAGACGCCCTAATTAGGGAAAACAGAACATAACCCACAGCCATGCCAATCAAGGGAGAGGTTAGCATGGGTAAAATGACCGTATTTAGAACTTTGTCATAGGAAATAGAAGTCTCTCCCATGGACGTAAAACCAGCCCCCACGATACCGCCTAATAGCGCATGTGATCCGCTCGACGGCATCCCTATATACCAGGTCGGCAGCTTCCAGATAATCGCTGCGCTAACCGCCGATCCTACGAGAATGTATACGCTTATCTTTGGCAAAACCTCCAACATGTCTGGTTTAAGTATATTAGAGGCCATGGTCATCGCGACGGCAGTACCCATCAAAAGAGGGCCTAACAGCTCACCCAAGCAGGCCAAAGCCAACGCCCTGATTGGACGAATTGAACGTGAACATATGATTGACGCAATGACATTTCCACCGTCATGGAAGCCATTTACGAATGCAAATGAAAATACCATTGCAATACAAATATAGAAAATGGTTTCTTCGGGCATGTTGTATAGCTATCTCTCAGAAACACTCGTATCGATAATTTCAAAATACAGGGGCTCTCATGTTTTTATTTCTACTCTAATAATGCACCGACAGTTCGCATGAATTTGTGCACAAATTGTGCCCAAAAGCTTCGGGAAAATCCTTTCTTGGCTGGTAATTCGGCAAGAAATCTTTGTGATTGAACAATCCGTTGGAAGGAGCTATCACACCATCAATCCCAAGGCAAAGGATAATTTCAGAACGCCCTTCCATCGGGATTAAGTTATAGGACAATCTGAGCTTACACTTGAGAAAAAGTTAAGTCGCTCATTTCCGCGAAGTCAGTTTTGGAATCAAATATTTTTACACTTCGTAAAGCTTGTTTACACGATGACATACTCCGAGTCAGACAGCGGGGTCGGAGGCTATGGACTGATAGAGCCATAAAAGTAAATGTTTAAGCCATCCTGGATGTCTGAAGGTCTGAACTTATTTCTTGACACGTGTCTTTAATGAAATATAATTGTATCGGTACTAAAAAAATTGTTTGGAGAATTCAATGGATTCCGAAAAGCCTGTTGCTCTTCTTGAAGAAAAGCTCATGCGACTTATTGAGCAGAACGATCAAATTAGGAAAGAGCAGGAGCGTTTCGGTAGGGAGCTAGAGAAGAGAGATAAAAGAATAGGTGAATTAGACAGGACTCTCAAGAAAGTTCAGCGTGATCACAAAGCTGCTAAAGGCAAGTTGGATAAAATAATAGAAAAATTGGAGGCTTTTACCTGAAAGACCAACTTGGGGATCGTTCAAATCATTAGTTCGATCGTTTCCCTGGCAATTGGAGGCGGTGACTGTTTGGTTATTCGATCAAGGATGCCATCTGCTGGAGTCTGATTTCTTTGTTATATATTGACAGTCATGCAGAGAGCATCACTTGTTTATCGGAAAATTTTTAAAACAGGCCAAGGTATTATTTACTTAAGATTTAGTAATGCTCACAATACTGAACGTTGCAGATGAAATGTTCAGAATCGACCAACTCAAAGGACGATGGCGCCTAGAGTTGGAGTGCCGAACCAATAGATCTTTTAAGGCTAGCGGCCCCGAAGAAAAGAACGATTAATCCTCCCCTGCGCAGTGCGTGAGTGGCAACAATTTTTTGAGCCAACACTCAAAAAATGGGTTCCGCCCCCGGTTACGGTGAGCAAGCCCGCCATGAAGCGGGAAGCCTTAAGTAGTCGTTAGGATCCCACCTGGGAAACCAGGTTCAAAGGTTGTTCTACCACGGCTGACAGCGGGGGATCAATGCGTTTGGGTCGTCTTTTAACCTGCCCGACAAACCGGGATAAGCGATGAAACCTCTGGATAGCCGTTCAGGGAAAGTATATATAAGTTTTTAATGGCTTGTTTTGATTTAACTTATTGTTCCTACCCCTTGACAGACTTTCTCATGTCTTCCGATGGTTTTCTCCGCCTAATTATCCCGTTTAATACATAGGACGGAGGGGGTTGTGGGATCGATTCCCGTTTTCGTTTACACACTTGGCGCCTTAATTCTAGGACTTGCCATTGGTCATTATGTGGCTCGTTTTCTTGATAAGAGACGAATAGAGTCAGCAAGAAATGATGCTGACGACATAGTCAAGAATGCTCAAAAAGAAGCTGAAACGATCAAGAAGGAAGCCTTGCTTCAAGCCAAGGATCAGTTGTTTCAAGCTAGGACAGATCTGGAAAGCGAGATTAAAGAAAGACGAAACGAGCTATCTATTCGGGAGGCAAGGCTCCTTAAAAAAGATGAGCACTTAGAGAGGAAAGCAGGTCAGCTCGAGAGCAAAGAGAACACTCTTCTTAAACATGAACGCGAGATTGAGGCGGGGCACAAACGAGCCAAAGAGAAAGAGCGTGAAGCCGAAAACCTTGTTAAAAAACAACAGGAAAAACTCGAGTTATTAGCAGGAATGTCCTCTTCAGAGGCGCGAGAGCTAATTCTTAAGAGAGTTGAAGACGAAACCCGTATTGAAAGCGCGCGTATAATTCGTCAGATCGAGGACGAAACTCATTCTCAGGCTGACAAGAGAGCAAAAGAGATAATTTCAACTGCAATAGGGCGCTATGCGGCTGATTACGTAGCTGAGAGAACAGTTTCTGTTGTCAATCTTCCAAACGAGGAGATGAAGGGACGTATCATAGGCAGAGAAGGTAGAAACATCAGAGCAATAGAAGCCGCCACGGGCATAGACCTTATAATTGACGACACTCCAGAGGCGGTCATCCTGTCAGGCTACAATTCAATTCGTAGGGAAGTGGCTAGGCTGTCCTTGGAGCGTCTGGTCAATGACGGTCGTATTCACCCAGCACGCATAGAGGAGGTCGTAAAAAAAGTAACTCAGGAAATGGAAGAAGCTATCGTCGAAGCTGGAGAGCAGGCCACTTTTGATGTAGGTGTTCACGGCATTAATCCTGAGTTGATGAAACTACTGGGAAAACTCAAGTATAGGACATCATTTGCACAAAATGTCTATCAACACTCCATCGAAGTAGCCTTTCTTTGCGGAATAATGGCGGCAGAGTTGGGACTGAATCAGAAGAAAGCCAAAAGGGCAGGCCTCCTTCATGATATAGGAAAGGCTATCGATCACGAAGTTGAAGGCGCCCACGCCGTGATAGGGTCCGATATAGCACGACGTTACGGCGAAGCTCCGTTAATTGTGAACGCTATCGCTTCGCACCATGGAGACGAAGATCCTACCAGCCCCATTGCAGTGCTCGTTCAGGCTGCAGATACATTGTCTGCTGCGCGGCCTGGCTCTAGACGCGAAATGCTCGAAAACTATGTAAAGAGACTAGAGGATCTCGAACGTATAGCAGATTCATTTAAGGGTGTGAGCAAATCGTTTGCAATCCAAGCGGGAAGAGAAATCCGCATAATTGTGGAAAACGTAAACATTAAGGAAGAAGGTTTAACCCTACTAGCAAGAGACATTCGAAAGAAAATCGAAAAAGAGTTGTCTTATCCTGGTCAGATCAAAATAGTTGTAATTCGTGAATCAAGGGCCATCGAATTCGCTCGCTAGGATTACCTTTTCCACGGCAAGTCTTCGAAAGGGGTTGGACTGCCCTGTTTCGCAATTCGATCTAGTCCAGTGTATTCATGTGTAAATTTGTGCACGATCGTGGCACATCAAAAATATTGGTAATAAATGTTTTTCAAGAACAGCCGAGTGAGAGAAAAAAGCAATTGATGAAAGAAAATTATTTCATTTCTTGTCAGCATTAATAGACCCAAATAATTGCTAAGTTATTGGAGAAATTGATGGATGCGCTGAAAAGTTTGTTGACTACAGAAGATGTCATGAAGTTATCTCTATTTCCTGAGATACTTGGTGGATTCGCGCATGAACTGGCTCAACCACTCAATGCGGTAAATCTCGCTTGTGAAGTCATGCGCATAAAAATTGAAAAATCGGATCTGCCTGACGCAGAAAAGGATTTTTTCAAAGTCAGACTCCAAGGTGTCAAATCTCAGGTTTCCAAAGCTAGCGGATTGATCGATCAATTCAGGTCATTTCTAAGTGACAGACCCAATAATACTGAGTCTACTGATATTGAGACAGCCGTAGACTTTGTTATAGGACTTACTGGTCAACAATTTTCAGCCCGAGGAATAAACCTGTCCATAACTCGCAGTCCAGGAAGAGTCCTAGTGTCTTGGCCAAGGCAAATAGTAGAAATAGTTATTGCCCAGTGCCTCATTTATGCACGTAATCGATTGGAGACGCTCAAAAGATGTGCTGAACCAGGTGGGAATAGAGTTTCCTGTAGCGTTAATGTCTCTATTGGGCAGTCCGAAGTGTCAAACTTTGTCGAAATAACCTGGCAAGAGTATCCTGAAGCCTCAAATTTGGGTAGTTCTAATCGTGAAATCCAGTCCATTGGTATAATCTCGACACGCGAAACAGTCATGAATCTAGGAGGTAATTTAACCATTGACTCTGGGCTATTAAACCTGAGTATTAACAAGTAGCATAAGGTAGAAAGTCTTTTTCGAGTTCTTAAAAGCCTAGGCAGAATTACTTCAAAGATTGACAACATAGAATCCTATGATATCATTTACGATAACGCTCGGATCGCATTGGAATGACTCATAATAAATGGCGGGAGTTCATCTTGTGGTCTTTTTCGCGATTCAAATTTTTCTAAGATATCAAGTTACTCTCAAAAAATTGGCGGTTTTTTCTTCGCTTGCTCTAGTAGTCACAATTGCTGGATGTGGTTCAAAGAATGGGTTGTTGAAGGCAGGGACCGACAATGGCCATTCTCTAACTAACGCTTTTTCGAAGGTTTTTGCTTACGGGACCAACAAGTTAGGGACAGATCGTTCACAGGCCGGTGAATACCCTGATGTTCCTTTAGAAGAAAACGATCCACGTGTAAAGAAGTTTTTGAGGGAATATGTTTATGAAAAGCGAAATTCCACCAGGAACTATCTCATCCAGGCGGAGCCATATTTACCTATGGTAAGGAAGGTTGTTACTGATAACGGGTTACCCATTGAACTCGCGTACTTGTTTTTGTTAGAGTCTGGCGCCAACCCTGAAGCCAGGTCTCCAGCTAATGCTCTAGGTATGTGGCAATTCATGCCAGCAACAGCTAGAAGCTATGGCTTGAGGGTAGACAGCTATGTGGACGAAAGGTTGGACCCTGAAAAATCAACGAAGGCTGCTCTATTGTATCTTAAAGATCTGTACGGGATGTTTGGATGCTGGCGGCTGGCATTGAGCGCTTACAATTCAGGAGAGAACAAACTCAACAAGGTTTTATGTCAAGAAGACGCTACTGAGTATGATGACATCTGCTCGAGCAGGAAGCTAAGAAAAGAGACGCGTGAATTTTTGCCACGATTCCAAGCTCTCACCATAATAGCAAAAAATCCAACAAAGTACGGCTTCCCAAAACTATCTGAAAAGTTTGATCAGGAAACAAGTGAATATGTAACGGTGACGGGATCTTACCGACTATCTGAGATTGCCCAGGCTCTTGGGGAAACTACAGAAAAATTAACAGATTTCAATCCAGCCCTGATGAGGGGAGTGACGCCTCCGGACGGTCCGTCATATCCATTAAGAATTCCTGCAGGCAAAAAGCCTGTTTTGCTGGCTAAATTGAATCAGTTAAAGCAAGATAATCAGCAAAGGCAGGTTTATCATGTGGTTTCAAGGGGAGACACCCTAGGAAGTATTCTCAAAAAGTACAATACCAATAAAACTATACTCGCCGGACTCAACCCTGATGTGAATTTGAACAAGAGGCTGATCAGAGGGCATAGGCTAGTGATACCTGTTATTACAAACAGGCCAAAAAATGTTTCTGAGGTCAGTTCCGTCAGAAACAGGAGCAGACCTCACGGGTCGTGAATCGGATGGCGCTTGCTTTGTGCAACATGAGCTCACACTAAGACCTGTAATCCGCATTTATGGTCACGTATTCTTCAGAAAAATCGGTCGTTAAGATTGTTGCGTTCCCGAATCCATTTTTCAGATCTAGCGATACAATGAAACGATCAAGGCTCATAATCGCATGAGCCCTCTCTTCCCAATTTCCTTGATCTAGCTGCCCGTTGACCACAACCTTTACGTCTCCTATCGACAAATCGATTATAGATGGGTCAAACACTACACCAGAGTATCCCGCCGCACAGATTATTCTTCCCCAGTTGGGGTCTTCGCCGTGAAATGCAGTTTTTACCAACGGCGATTCCGCGATTTTTCTAGCTATCACGGATGCTGTTCTGTCGTCTGCAGCCCCGCTCACATTTATCTCTACAAGCTTAGTTGCGCCTTCTCCATCCTTGACTATCTGTTCTGCTAAATCCTGACAAGCTTCGCGCAGTAGCTGATAAAATATTTCTCTGTCATTGGAAAGATCTCTCAACATCCTACAATCAGAAGCCCCGCCGGACATCAGAATGGCCGTGTCATTTGTGCTTGTGTCTCCGTCAACTGTTACCCTATTGAAGGTAACATCACAACACTTCCTGAAAGTCTCCGTTAAAAAACCATGTTCCGCCCTTATATCTGTCAAAAGAATTGCCAGCATTGTAGCCATGTTAGGGGCTATCATTCCAGCTCCTTTACACATTCCAACAATTCTGATTGGCCCGTTTGACAAAACTGCCTGTTTTTCAACAGTCTTGGGAACTGTGTCTGTTGTCATGATTGCACGCGCTACATCTCCAAACTTGTCTTGAGAAAGACCATTTACCAATTCAGGAATTCTGGATCGCATCCTTTCTAACGGAAGCCTTGCCCCAATGACACCAGTAGACATAGGAATAACCATATTTTGGGGTATTGAAAGTTCCGAGGCCACAGTTTCCACCAGTGTTTCCGCGTCTTGTATGCCCAATGCTCCCGTGTAGGCGTTGGCATTTCCGGAGTTAATTAGCACAGCCTGACAAATACCAGTTTCGAGGACCCTACGCGTTAATGTGACCGGGGCTGCATGAACCAAATTTTGAGTTGTGACTCCCGCGACAATCGACGGTTGTTCCGAGGTGATCAGTCCTAAATCCAGCCTTTTAAGTCCTATCTTTTTATCTTCTGCTGT
>JBFXII010000032.1:0-12604 GCA_050176095.1 Desulfomonilaceae bacterium | reverse complement strand
TAAATACCCGCCCTCCTCATAACCAACATATCCCGGGGGGGCGCCAATTAGCCTGGCGACGGAATGCTTTTCCATGTATCCTGACATGTCTATTCTGACGATTGCCTGTTCGTCATCGAACAAGAATTCGGCCAGCGCTCGAGCTAACTCGGTCTTCCCTACTCCCGTCGGGCCAAGGAAAATGAAAGATCCTATGGGACGATTCGGATCTTGAAGTCCTGAACGCGCTCTGCGGACAGCATTTGAAACAGCGACTATGGCTTCATTCTGCCCGATAACTCTCTGGCTAATCCTATCTTCCATTTTCAGCAGTTTGTTGACTTCACTTTCGAGCATTCGAGAAACAGGAATCCCTGTCCATTTGGCCACAACCTCCGCAACATCCTCCGGTCCAACTTCTTCTTTGAGCAGACCTCCATCCTTCTGAATTTCTGACAACTCCTCATTCTTGGATTTTAGATCGTTTTCCAACGAAATAAGTAGTCCATACTTTAGCTCCGCTGCTTTATTCAGATCACCTTCTCTTTCAGCTCTAGCCGCATCGATTTTGGCGCGCTCAAGTCGTTCTTTAAGTTGTCTGATCTCGATAATGATATCTTTTTCTCTCCGCCACTTCTTTTTTAACTCATTGGATTCTTCAGTGAGTCTTGAGATGTCGGAAGTAACCTTGTCGAGTCTTTCCCGACTAGCATCGTCCGATTCTTTCTTGAGAGCCTGTTGTTCGATCTGAAGCTGAATGATCCTTCTATCAATCTCATCAATCTCCGTAGGCATAGAATCTATTTCAATTCGCAATCTGGAAGAAGCTTCATCGATCAGATCGATGGCTTTGTCTGGAAGAAATCGGTCGGTTATGTAGCGATGCGAAAGAGTTACTGCTGAAATTATGGCCGCGTCCTGGATCCTTACGCCATGGTGCAGTTCATAACGTTCTTTGAGACCCCTTAGAATGGAGATCGAGTCCTCGACGCTAGGTTCAGCCACGTAGATAGGCTGAAAGCGTCTTTCAAGAGCAGCGTCTTTTTCAATGTATTTTCTGTATTCATTTACGGTTGTAGCGCCCACCGCACGCAACTCTCCCCGAGCCAACGCTGGCTTAAGCATGTTCGAAGCATCTACTGCCCCCTCTGCAGCACCGGCTCCAACCAATGTGTGCATTTCATCGATGAAAAGAATTACTTCTCCGGCTGAATTGGTTACTTCCTTGAGTACGGCCTTGAGTCGGTCTTCAAACTCACCTCGATATTTCGCTCCTGCAATTAATTGTCCGATATCTAGGGCAAGCACACGCTTATTCTTGAGTGATTCAGGAATGTCTCCGCTGACGATTCGTCCGGCCAGGCCTTCCACAATAGCAGTCTTCCCAACTCCAGGGTCCCCTATGAGCACTGGATTATTTTTAGTTCTCCTGGACAAGACCTGGATGATTCGCCTGATCTCATCGTCCCTGCCTATTACAGGATCGAGTTTTCCTTTTCTGGCCAATTCGGTAAGATCTTTGGTAAACCTTTTTAGAGCCTGGTATTTCTCCTCTGGGGACTGGTCGGTGACCCTCTGGTTTCCGCGGATGTCCGTCATGGCCGTATAAATTCGGTCTTTCGTTATCCCTTTGGATTTTAAGAGTCGAGCTACTGCAGTGCCGGAAGCCTCTGACATTGCAAGAAAAAGATGCTCTACCGACACATATTCATCTTTTAACTGTTCCATTTCCTTGAAGGCCGCTTCTAGAACCGCCCGCAGCTGGTTCGAATAATACCGATCCACAGTGGCTCCTGATTGTTTTGGGAGACGCTCTACAAGCTGTAGCCCTTCATTTCTTAGACGTTCAACGTCCTCACCGAGCTTCTTGATAATCTCGACACAGATTCCCTGATCATCAGACAACAAGGAAACAAAAAGATGCTCAGGCTCTACCTGTGGATTTCCTCTCTGCGAGGCCATATTTTCAGCGGTTTCCAAGGCTTCCTGGGATTTTAGAGTGAACTTGTCAACGCGCATTTGTTTTCTCCTTAATCAGCTAAATTAGTGTATTAAAAGATGTCGTTTTCTAAAAAGATTCAATGCGAAACGACAAACTGATCAGCCAAATTTTTTCCCTACCTACAGGTAATTATTCATCAGGTATTAGTCAATTGCGCTTGAGACCGAAATTGTCTTTTGTTCAAGAGATACAAGGACTAACCCAGACGCATTTGACAACTAAGATTAAGTGGTTAATAATCCGTCTGAATGTTTATGTTTGTTTCAGATTCTCTGAAGTCAGAATTGGTCAGATGGTTGGGATGTGTCGGACTTTCTCAATGGGTATTTTTTAGTGCGGATTTTGCTTAGAAGCTTGGGACCTGATGACAACGAACCGGTTCAGGATGACCTAGAAGCAGGTATCTACGATCATTGAGTTTCAGGATTGCCTCTTTTGCCCTTGTTCGCCCATTTTAATACACTGAGCGATTTTGGAGAGAAAAATTGAACCCGAACGACTTAAAAGATTTCCCAGAGAATTCTGTGATCTCAAAGAACGATTCTTCGAGAGTTGAGCCACGTATTTTAGTGGTAGACGATGATGAGGCTGCATTAGGTTACCTGACGGAATTGCTGTCGTTAAACGGTTTCAACCCTGTGACTTCAACATCTGGTGAGGAAGCGCTGGCTAAGTTTTCCGAATCCAAGCCCGACATTGTTCTTACAGACATTCAGATGCCCGGAATTGATGGAATGAAGCTCCTCAAAACCGTGCGGGAACTTGACGACATTACCCCAGTGATCATGATAACCGGCCATGGTGAAGTTGATAACGCCATCAAGGCCCTCAGGCTTGGAGCATACGACTTCCTATTGAAACCTATCAATACGGAGATATTGATAAGCACCCTGGAAAAAGCAAACGAGCATTGCAGACTAAAAAGGCTGGAAGATGAGTACACACACCGGTTGGAAGCTCAGGTTGCAAGCAGAACGCGCGAACTTGCAAGAACAAATGATTTTCTCAGGGGAATTTTAGATAGTTCCACCGGCGTGTCTATAGTGGTTTCAGATCTGGAAGAAAATGTAATTTTTTGGAATTCAGGAGCTGAAAACATCCTGGGATATCATTCAGGAGAAATGATCGGACAGTCAATCCTAAAACTTTATCCCAAAGGTGTCCAACTCTCTGACATCCGAAAAAAGTTTATGGATAAAATGCAGGACGGCTCTGGCAGCCTTCAGGAATTGGTGACTCAAGTCTCCAAGGAAGGCAATGAAGTAATACTGTCCATGGCCATATCGCCAATGCATGACACCAAAGGAAAGCTCCAGGGAATCCTAGCTCTCGGACAAGACGTCACAGAGAGAGTTCACCTGCATGAGCAGTTGGTGGAGTCATACCAAAGAATCAGAAATATCCAGGGAGCTTCTATTTTCGCTTTGGCAAAACTAGCCGAAGCCCGTGACGGAGAAACCGGCTCACACCTGAAGAGACTTCAGGCCTATTGTGAGTGTCTATGTCGAAGACTGTCCATGAAAACAAAATATTCGGGTCAACTTTACGAGGACTACATATTGGATCTTGTCCAGTGCTCTGTTCTTCATGACATAGGAAAACTGGTAATTCCTGATTCCATATTATTCCACCCGGGAAGATTCACGGAAAACGACTTCGAAATAATGAAACAGCACGCATTGTTTGGAGGAAAAGCCCTCGAGGAAGCTGCCATAGAAGCCGGAGAGGGGCAGAGCTATTTGACCGTGGGAAGTGAAGTCTGTTACTATCATCATGAAAAATGGGATGGTTCAGGTTATCCTTTTGGACTGAAAGGAAACCATATCCCTCTATCTGCCCGTATTGTAGCAGTATGCGACGTTTATGACGCTTTGACTACCGAAAGAAGATACAAACCGGCCTACACTCATGAGGAGGCGTCCAGTTTCGTCGAAAAAGAAAGCGGTCGCCATTTCGATCCAGACATAATTCAAACTTTTACCGAAATCAAAGCCGAGTTTGCCAAGATTGCCAAAAAAGTACTTTAGTGGGGTAACATACCGAAATGAGCCAGAGTTGGGTGCCTATAACTACTATTTTAAAAACAGCTCCGAAACTTCTTGAAAGTCCAAAATATGCAAAAAATGTTGCCATGATTCAGGTCGACAAGTTTTTAAGAAACCTTACCAAACGGGTCGACGAAGGCAAAGCCAATAAAATAAGACAGTGCAGTATAAGAATTACCGACGTCTGCAACTTGAGATGCCATACTTGCGGTCAGTGGGGTGATAGCGGTTTCCTGAGAAGTTGTTCTTTAAAAGAATTGAAAGACCAGGAAGTTAAGCCTGAGAGATACATCGAGCTATTAAACGATTTGGATCATAATGGTCATCACCCCTCTGTCTATCTATGGGGCGGTGAGCCGATGCTATACAAAGGATCTGTCGAAATCATCGAAGAGGCCGCCCGACTCGGAATGCCTCCTAGCATAGCCACAAATGGGACCGGATTAGCGCAAAATGCGCAAAGACTTGTCGAAGCTCCAATGTTCGTCATTCAGATATCTGTTGACGGACCTGATGAACAGACACACAACGCCAGTCGTCCTGGCGCTAACCAAAGCGTGAATAATTTTCAGGTTATTTCAAAGGCCATAGACAAGATTCTTGAAATAAGAAAGGAAAAAGGACAGCGGCTGCCTCTGATTGCAACACTTACAACAATCAACAACGTAAATTACAAGAAACTTGTAGATATTTACGAAGTATTCAGAAATAAAGCAGACGTTTGCGTGTTCTATTTGGCTTGGTGGATCGACGAGGCGTCGGCAAAAAATCATGCTAGAGATTTCGAAAGGCGATTTGGTTTCAAACCCCAAAAACACTATGGATGGATCGGAAATTGGTTACCGCCGGATATAAGCGCCCTCTCCGACCAACTCAAAAGACTCAACAAGTTTGCATCTGACATGTCTGGACCTGCTGTCATCATAATGCCTCCGTTGCTTGAACCGTCAGAGCTTCACAGGTATTACACCGATCACGACTGTACTTTCGGTTTTGACAAATGCGTCTCAATATTCAGCGCAGTTGAAATTAATTCGAATGGGGACATGTCTCCATGTCGGGATTATCACGACTTTGTTGTGGGCAACATCAAAGACAAGACGATTACGGAACTATGGAATTCTGATCTGTATAAAAAATTCAGAAAGAGTATTTCGGAGAAAGGTCTCATGCCAGTGTGCACGAGATGCTGTGGTTTAATGGGTTATTAGGTCTAGTATTTCAAAAACGAAATAGGTTGAGAGGTGGGAAGTTAGTCTAACCAGAAAAGTAAAGAAACATCTTTCTATTTGATGTCCCACCTATGTTTCAGGCTTTTTGTGAGATATCTGGTTGCAATTCCGTTGATTATGCCGGTTACAACTGCGGCAATAATCATTATGGGGGCTAGCAATAGTATACTTTCATTTCTTACTATAATTAGATAGGCCATGACAAGTTGGGCCAGGTTATGGGATACCGCTCCAACAACGCTAATCCCTATTTCACTGATACAGCTGCGTTTTGTGAAACTGATCAGCCCCATTAAGCATATTGATACTACACCTCCAGATAGCGCCAGAAAGAACGCTGGTGATCCAATCGAGCCTGACAACAGCCCCCCAAGGAATATCCTTCCAACAGTCACATAAAGAGCGTTCTTAAATCCGAATATGAGTAGTGTGGTCAACCCTATTATGTTTGCAAAACCGAATCTAAACCATCCCAGCACGATCGGAGTCATTGACTCTAAAGCGTGAACCGATGTGGCAAGCGCCAGCATCATTGCTAAACGGGCTATTCTTCGCGCATCTTCATTCATCGACTTACTGCGTCCAGTCCGTTATCTACGCCACTCAACCCTTTCACTATTATTTCATTCGGGACGCATACCAGTACGCCACCTGAATCTCCTATCTGCCCCATATTGACACAGTATTTATTCGAACATGGCGAATTAACGATTTGCGCCCTTCCATCTTTGATCTGAACTTGTGTTTTTCCCAACACACCATCTACTTCCAACATCCTGTCAGTATTCAGCGAAAACTGACCAGTCGGCCTCTCTCCTGAGATGATCTCAATCAACGTAGTTTTGTTGACAATGAAATGAGGAGCCCAATACATTAGAGCTAATGAAAACAGAACCATGGATCCAACAATCACAAGATCTCCAAGTGTCATCAAATTGATGATCGATTTGGCGCCATTCCAGGCCTTTGAAAATATTTCCCGCACAGTATTGGAGACTCCTTCTTTGAAAACAAAGTCTTGACAGCACAAAACAGTTATTTCTACCTAGCAATGCCTGCTTTGCTAAAAATTGGGCTCATAACAGCCAGTTCAAAAAAAACATTAACAGTAATTTTAGAATCACGGCAACATCATTCTGGGCTCTAAGACGTAGTAATTGAACAACAAGCCATAAAGAGTCTCCAATACTTCATTTTTTTTCTTGAATTTTCTTGCATCATGTTGATAATCGTAATACATAATTACACAGTGTCTTTTTGAAGTCCTAATATATCAGCCTAGGCGGTTCATGATGAAATGCCCGGTTTGCGGAAAGATCGAAGACAAAGTAATAGACTCTCGTCTAGCCAAAGACAATACAGTTATTCGCAGGCGCCGGCAATGTCTTGCTTGTTTGAAAAGATTCACGACCTATGAGAGAATTGAAGAGGTGCTTCCTTTTGTAATAAAGAAGGATGGTAGACGGGAAGCCTTTGATCGTCGCAAGATTGTTGAAGGGATGCTTAGGGCTTGTGAAAAAAGACCAGTAAGTATAGATCGTATAGAAGCTGTAGCTGACTCAATTGAACAAGATCTTATGGAACGGCCTGAAAAGGAAATCAGCGTCTCTTACATAGGTGAGCGTATCATGGAGGCGCTACAGAGTATGGACGATGTAGCATATGTTCGGTTTGCGTCAGTATACAGATCCTTCAGAGATATTGACGAATTCATTCGCGAAATAAAAGAGCTCTACGAACTGAAGGAAACCAAGGGAGAGCAACATCCTGTTTATGGATCTTTAGATGAAAATCAAGGAAGCCAATATTCACCGTGAAGCTGAGCGATATATGTCTCGCGCCCTGAATTTGGCAAGGCGAGGGTTAGGACGCACATCTCCCAACCCTATGGTTGGCGCTGTAATAGTAAAGGACGGGCAAATCGTAGGTGAGGGCTATCATAGGGCGCCAGGGGAACCACATGCGGAAGTGGAGGCAATCAGAGCAGCTGGCGACCAGACCCGGGACGCTGAGCTTTACGTCACCTTAGAGCCTTGTAATCATTACGGAAGAACTCCTCCATGCACTTTAGCCATAATGGCGGCTGGAATAAGAAAGGTTTATTACGGGATAGAAGATCCTAACCCCACAGTCATTGGAGGCGGGGCCGAAACTCTAAGGAAGTCGGGAGTGGAAGTTGTTGGACCAATAATAAAAGAGCGTTGCGCGACTATAAATGAGATCTACCTGACTAACGTGACGATGCGTAGGCCTTTTATAATACTAAAATTGGCGATGAGTCTTGACGGACGTATCGCCACGAAAACCGGCGCGTCCAAATGGATCACATCTGAAGAATCGCGCATGAAGGTTCATCGCCTCAGGGATCGTGTTTCTGGAATCATGGTGGGCGTTCAAACCATTCTCAAAGACAATCCATCCCTGACTACACGACTCAAAGGAACTCAAGGAAGGGATGCCATTCGCATAGTGGCCGATTCGAACTTGCGTACACCTCCCGATGCGGCAATATTTAATGCGTCTTCCAGCGCTGGCGTTATAATAGCTACGCGAAAAGATCCCCCTATCCGCCTGAAAGCCCGTCTGGAAAAAAAGGGGGCGAAGATAGTGCAAACCGATAGCTTGGAACGAGTAAATCTTGTTGATCTGTTTTCGCAAATATATCGGATGGGTATAACCTCCGTGCTTATAGAAGGGGGAGCAAGCCTGGCATGGGGCGCGCTAGATTCCAGAGTAGTTGATAGGTGCGCATTCTTTTATGCCCCCATAATCATTGGAGGCAAATCAGCCCCGTCTGGAATTGGTGGAGCAGGCATCAATCATCTTGAAGAAGCTCCTAGGCTAGTTAACGTTAAATCTTTCAAGGTCGGACCTGACATTCTTGTCGAAGGGCTTGTTCAATATCCAGGACCGT
The DNA here is from genome assembly GCA_050176095.1 of Desulfomonilaceae bacterium. Taxonomy (GTDB): domain Bacteria; phylum Desulfobacterota; class Desulfomonilia; order Desulfomonilales; family Desulfomonilaceae; genus CAITZA01. Next base: position 4,432 of record JBFXII010000032.1, on the reverse strand, counting down.
AACATGATTCTTCAGATCAACCCTATTAATCCTCAACAAAGACACATCGCCAGAGTGGCAGAGTTGCTAAGATCTGATGGTGTCATAGTCTATCCTACAGACACAGTATATGGACTTGGCTGCAGCATAACCAGTAAGAAGGCTCTTGAAAGAGTGCGCAGAATCAAAAAGGTCGATAACAAACGGCATTTGTCCTTTGTTTTTGCCGACTTAAAAACTATCTCTCAGTACGCTCAGGTCAGTGACAGCGATTACAAGCTCTTACGAAGATATCTCCCTGGACCATATACTTTCATTCTCAGAGCCACCAGGCTTGTCCCACGCATTGTTTTGACCAAACGAAATGAGGTTGGGATAAGAATACCCGACAACAAGATTTGTCAGGCTTTACTCGCGGAGCTAGGACACCCAATACTTAGTTCATCGGTTAGACTTCCAGATGACCAGTTGTTGGACGATCCAGTGGAAATAGAAAGGATTTACAAGGGCTCTGTGGACATCGTCATAGATGGTGGCACATTTATGCCAGAACCATCTTCCGTTATTAGCCTTATCGATGGTGAACCCGAAATTCTCCGAGAAGGCAAGGGAGATGTTAGTTTCTTTCTGAGCTAATAGTCAGACCAGCCAGTTCAGCAAGCATTTCTGATGACTTTTCGGCGCTGCCTACATGCGCTGAAAGAACATTTCGAGCTATATTACCCATCTTATGGGCAACGTCAGAATCCGACAGCAATAGATCTACTCTCTCAATAAGTTGATTCACATCGTTAATTCTAAATGCCGCTTCATTCCTGAGAAGGATCTCGCTAGAGTCCCGGAAATCCTCCATCGAAGGACCAAAAATCACTGGCTTGGCCCAGGACGCAGGCTCTATAATGTTCTGGCCTCCCTTGGAAACTAATGAGCCTCCTACAAAAACTACACTGGCTATCGAATATGCGTTAAATAACTCGCCCATTTGATCTATGAGAATTATGTTATTCCTGTTACGCTTGACCCCGTCGTCCAGTTCACTTTTGAGCATCGGCGTTTGTAAACCAGCCTTATGAATGGCGCTAATGATCGAGTCCATCTTTTCGAGATGTCTGGGCGCAATTACCAGGACCAAATGCGGAAACTTTTTTATCAATTCCTTGTAACTATTAATTATTATTGAGTCTTCTCCAGGATGAATGCTTCCCGCGAGCAAAACATCTTCTGACTCTTCTAATTGGTACAATTTGCGCAAACTCGTCTCAATTCCTCGATCTGGTGTTTTGAAAGCCGAATCAATCTTGATGTTTCCGCTAACTTTAATTTTATAAGGATCAGCTCCCATCTCGACAATTCTCAAAGCGTCCTCATCAGAACACATCGAAAATAGGTCAATAGAATCCAACGTGTCCTTGAAAAATCTTTTCAGTTTCACATATCGGGGGTATGATCTGTCAGAAATTCGACCGTTCATTAGAGCAATTCTAGCGCCGGCAGCCTTCAGCTCATGTATCAGGTTAGGCCAAATTTCCGTCTCGGTCATTACAAAGACATCAGGTTTAATGATGTCAACTGCACGTTTTACGCAATAGGGAAAATCCAACGGCATATAAAAAAAATTCTCGGACGATTTTATTAGCTCGGTCGCTCTTTTCTGTCCCGTTTCAGTTCCAGTCGAAATCAATGGATCCAATTGCGGTATGATCAGTTTGGTTTTCTCCACTAATGGAGCAAGCGCTACTACTTCACCAACCGATACAGCGTGAAACCAAATTCTAATTCGACCCGGGCTCTTGGGCGTGATGTTAGTTGGAAGGAAACCTAGCTTTCCCTTGATTGAATGCCTGTACCTCCCCTTTAGTAAAATCTGAGGAGCAAAGTACGAGAAAAGCAATGGAGCCGCAAGACAGTGCAAGGCCAGGTTGTATGCAAGGCGTTTCATGAAAATAATTTCGTAAGCATTACTTGCATTGTTCGATTTTTGCCGAAAAAGTGTTTTCGAGTTGGAAGTTTTTTTCAACCAGGAACGGGTTTGTTTCTATTTTGCTGATCTTGGCGAGAGTTCTCCATTTTCCAGAAATTGACTGAATCTCAAACTTCCTGGGGAGCCAACCATCATCACCTGACTTGAAATCGCCGAAATCTGCTGTCAGGTCTATCTCGCCCCTGGGGTTTAATCGCACGAGCCTCAGAACATGCAAATTTTGAGGATCTTATGTCGCTCCCCACACCTTTCCCTGGAATGAAATCCTGATGACTATTTTCTCAGAATCTCTAGATAGTAGTCGGTCAAATCGTACATCTTTCCTCTGCAGCAAATCCATTGGTATCAACCCTTCGATTTCGGCTACATCAGGAAAGCGTCGTGAGAAGCATTCCTTGGCCCCTGTTAATATCTTTCCTTCCGATGGGATGTAGAGCTCAAAATGATTGGCCTTGAGAATCAATTCAAACAAAGAGTTCCCGCCCGGGCCAACCCCCTGAAATCTAAAATCAGAAGGACGCCTGTAAATCATAAAACCCTTGACATCCTGTCTGGATTTGTCAATTTCATTAACCGTTGAAACACTCATTACAGCCTTGAAAGCCGATAGACTCTTACCCTTTGTAAAGAGAAATGACGGAATATCCTCAGGCTTAACAGACGGATTAGCTAACGCAAAAACAGGGATCAACACAAATATGAGCAGCACATAGAACTTGATAAACCAATGCGCTGACAACTTTACCGTGAATTCATTGTTGACTAAATTGATTTCCATGGGCGGTTTTTTAGCAGACGATAGAGAACTATGCAAGAGCCTATTCTGTTGGGCTGAATCGAGCACGAAACAGTCATAAATATTAGAGACAAATCTTGTGATATTAAAAATCAAGGCAAATTGGAACATTAACTCTAATAAGGCTTGCCAATAAAAGAAAATCTGCTACTAAGATTTTGACGATTATGGTTGCATACCGTATGATTAGAATAACCTTTTTTTGATACGAGGTTCACTTTTGTCAGGGTCATTGGTCAATGAAATTGTTGGTATTGATTCCAGCCGGTTGTCTACATCTCGGGTTCTTGACGAAGTCCCCATCGGCATAGTGATTCTGGATTCAAAGCAAAACATCTTGTTTGTTAACAGGGCGTTGGAATCACTAATCGGTTTCGGATGCGAGGAATCTTATGGCATACCATGCAGTTACATGTTGAAATGCAATCATTGTTTCCATGGATGTCCCCTAAAACAGCTCAGCTTGGAAAATAGATCAGTCACGACAGAATCTAATATTATCAACAGAAATCGAGAAAAGATTCCGGTCAGAATTACGTCATCATTACTTTTAGATCAAGACGATGAAGTGCTGGGATTCATAGAAACGTTTGAGGATGTAAGAGTCCTTGAATCTGAGTGCACCAAAGTGGAAAGGGTTCTTAAACTCGATGACATGATTGGAAGAAGTCCACAGATTCAAAGAGTTTTCCAAATGCTTCCTGTAATAGCCCAAACCGATTCATCAGTCTTGATAACTGGACAAACGGGGACGGGGAAAGACTTACTAGCTGAAGCCATACACAAGGCTTCCGTCAGGGCAAAAGGTCCGTTCGTCAAGGTCAACTGTGGCGCACTGCCAGAAACACTACTGGAATCCGAGCTTTTCGGTCATCAAAAGGGAGCATTTACAGGGGCAGTTGAGAACAGGCTCGGAAGATTCAGATTAGCTCATAATGGAACTCTGTTACTGACTGAAATTGGTGATTTACCATTAACTCTTCAAGTAAAGCTTCTGTCTTTCCTTGATGACAAAGTAGTATACCCTTTAGGCTCATCCAAAGGAGTTCATGTTGATGTTCGCGTAATTGCCGCCACCAATAGAAACCTAGAAGAAATGGTGAGACAAGGCCGCTTCCGACGTGACCTTCTGTTTCGACTGAATGTAATAAGATTGGAATTGCCTCCCCTGTGCGAGAGAAAAGAAGATATCAGCACCTTGCTAGATCATTTTCTGCGAATTATGAGCCTGAGATTCAAGAATAGAATCAAGTCCTTCTCTCCAGAAGCGAGGGATATCTTATTGTCTTTCCGATATCCGGGAAATGTCAGGGAACTTAGAAACATAGTGGAATATTGTGTGAATGTTTGTGAGGGCGACACTATTGAGGTCAGCCATCTGCCAGCCTACCTGATGGAAAAGCACGATTCTGGCATTCTTGATACAGCTCAAGCCAGTAAAGATGATGATGATTCAGAACCCGTCGCGGTTTTTAAACTCGACTACCCCAACTGGAGGGCAGCCGAGAAAAAAATGATATTTGAGGCAATGATAAAAGCCAAAGGCAGTAGGAGTAAGGCTGCTGCCATCCTCGGTTGGGGACGGAGCACCCTGTGGAGAAAAATGAAAAGATTGGGGATCGAATAAACCACTGATCGTTTCGCAAACATTTAGGTCGGTATTTTCATGATTAAAA
>JBFXII010000031.1:0-12616 GCA_050176095.1 Desulfomonilaceae bacterium | reverse complement strand
CCCCGTTTTACCAGGACTTCATCCGTAGCTGATTACTATGCCGCTTTGAGATCCGGCACGGACATTGCCTTCCTCGGAGGCATGATCTATTACATTTTGGATAAGGAAAAATACTTTAAAGAGTACGTTGAAAATTACACTAACGCTTCTTACATCGTTGGAGAAAAGTTTGATTTCAACGATGGACTGTTTTCAGGCTACAACGCTGAGACGAGAAAGTATGACGCCAAGAACTGGGCATTCAAGAGGGACGAAAAGGGAGTTCCAGAGAAAGATCCTACATTCCAGAACCCCCGCTGCGTATTGCAATTATTGAAGAAACATTATTCAAGGTATACTCCCGAGAAAGTCTCCGAGATTACCGGCACGCCAGTTGAGGATTTGCTTAAAGTTTATGAGATGTATTCCTCGACTGGAGTAAAAGACAAGGCGGGAACGGTGCTTTATGCGCTTGGCTGGACACACCACACGGTGGGCACCCAGAACATAAGGGCCAGCGCCATTGTTCAGCTTCTTTTGGGTAACATAGGTATAGCCGGTGGCGGCATTAACGCACTTCGAGGTCAGCCAAACGTCCAGGGATCTACCGACGGATGTCTGCTTTTCCACATTATTCCCGGCTATTTGAAAGTTCCAAGGGCGTCTCAGCAGACTCTCGAGAGTTACATCAAGGAAAACACTCCAAAAACAGGAGAACCACAGTCAGCAAACTGGTGGCAGAACTATCCGAAGTATACGGTCAGCCTCCTCAAGTACTTTTACGGTGATAAGGCTACCAAAGAGAATGATTTTGGATACGCATGGCATCCCAAGGCTGATGACGGCAAGACATACTCATGGCTAGACATCTTTGACGAAATGTATAAGGGCACGATGAAGGGTATGTTTGTCTTCAGCCAGAATCCGGCAGGAAGTTCACCTAACACCAACAAGGTTGTGGCGGGCATGTCCAAACTTGATTGGTTAGTCCACACCAACATCTTTAATAATGAGACAGCTTCATTCTGGCATGGACCCGGTTTAGATCCGAAGAAGATCAAGACAGAGGTCTTTTTGCTGCCGGCAGCCTGCTCGGTTGAGAAAGAAGGGAGCCTTTCAAACAGTGGTAGATGGGCACAGTGGAGATATAAAGCGGCTAATCCTCCCGGAGACGCTATTACCGACGGAGATATGATTGTAAGGATGATGTTAAAACTTAAGGAGCTTTACAAGAAAGATCCCGGTAAATGCCCTGAAGCCATATTGAACATCCGTTGGGAATTTTTGGATGACAAGAAGAAGTTTGACGCACATAAGTGCGCCAAGGAAACCAACGGATATTTTCTCACCGACAAGACGCTTAAAGATCCTAGTGGAAAGGATCTTGAGTTCAAGAAGGGAGATCTTGTTCCATCGTTTGCCTATCTACAGGCTGATGGCAGCACCAGCTGCGGCAACTGGCTGTATTGCGGAAGTTACACTAAGGCTGGAAACATGATGGCCAGGAGGGGCAAGGAAGATCCTACGGGATTGGGTCTGTTCCCGAATTGGTCCTGGTGCTGGCCGGTGAACAGAAGGATTATTTACAACAGAGCCTCATGTGATCCTACAGGTAAGCCCTATAACCCCAAGAGACCATTGGTGGAGTGGAAAGATGGGAAATGGGTCGGAGATGTTCCTGATGGGGCATGGCCACCAATGAGTGACAAAGAAAAAGGGAAACTTCCTTTCATCATGAAACCTGATGGCGTAGCTTTCCTTTACGGGCCGGGATTAGCTGAAGGGCCATTCCCTGAACACTATGAGCCGTTCGAAAGTCCTCTGGCCAAGAATCTTATGTCAGCCCAGATGAATAACCCGGTCATCAAGATATTCAAGAGTGACCTGGATCAACGTGCTTCAAACGATCCTAACTTCCCGATCGTCTGCAGCACTAACACCATAACCGAGCATTGGTGTTCAGGATCTATGACTCGCTGGCAGCCATGGCTGCTGGAGGCTCAGCCTGAATTGTTCGTAGAGATGAGTCCGGCTTTAGCCAGGGAGAAAGGCATTAATAACGGCGATCGAGTGATGGTGTCTTCAGCTCGCGGTAACGTCGAGTGTGTGGCTATGGTCACTCCGAGAATGAGACCTTTCACCATTGGTGGGAAACCCGTTCATCAGGTGGCAATGCCATTTGCCTTTGGTTGGCTCATCCCCAAAACTGGAAAGAATTCAACAACTAACGTTCTGACACCCGGTGTTGGTGACGGTAACACTATGTGTCCCGAATACAAGGGATTCATGGTCAATGTAAAAAAAGTATAAAGGAGGTGTAGAAAATGTCTCAAGGATTCTCAATATTAGTTGACACCTCCAAGTGCACAGCTTGTAGGGGATGCCAGATAGCATGCAAACAGTGGAATCAGCTACCTGCAACAGAAACCAAAAACTGGGGCAGTTATCAGAACCCGCAGGATTTAAGCGCAGACACTTGGAAAGTTGTCCGTTTTGCTGACGGTCTGGCAGATTCAGGTAAACCGTACTGGTTCTTCTTCTCCGATCAATGCCGTCATTGCCTGTCACCGGGATGTATGGCCGAATCCGAAAAAGGGGAAATTGTCCAGAACGAAAAGACCGGAGCGGTTCTTTTCACTCCGAAGACTAAAGACCTTAATTTCAAAGCAACCCTGGAAGGTTGTCCTTACAACATTCCGAGGCAAAACCCGAAGTCAAAGGTCATGTTCAAGTGCACAATGTGTTTCGACCGAATCACTAACAACCAGATACCTGCGTGCGTAAAATCATGTCCAACCGGGGCCATGGTGTTTGGTGAACGTGACAAGATTCTGGATTTAACGAAGAATCGGGTCGAGGATTTGAAGAAAGAATATCCTAACGCCAAGGCATTGAATGCCGAGGAAGTACGGGTAATTTACGTGGTTAAGGACAACCCGAAGAAATATTATGAGTTTGCGGCTGGAAAATAGTTTTTTAGCCTGCTAAACGTTATGATCCCATCCGGATTAATTTTCGGGTGGGATTTTTTTATTGTTGGTATTGCCATGTTCTATTCGTATCTCAGAGCTTCTATAGGATGAAGTCTAGAAGCCTTGAAGGCGGGATAAAACCCGAAGAATATCCCTACAGCGCCCGAAAACCCTAGCGAGACTGCTATAGCCAATGGGTTTACAATGGCTGGCCAGCTACTGGCTTTGGCGAAGAAATAAGCTCCTACTATCCCTATTAAAGTGCCCAACAATCCACCGATCATGGATAAAACTACAGCTTCGATAAGAAATTGTGAAAGTATGTCAACAGATTTAGCTCCAACAGCCATTCTTATGCCAATTTCACGCGTACGCTCAGTAACTGAGACCAGCATTATGTTCATGATTCCGATGCCGCCTACAACCAGTGATATAGCGGCTATAGCCCCGAGCAACGTTGTCATGATATCCAGGGATCTTTTGGCTGTATTCAATATCTCGGTGAGGTTACGAATAGAAAAATCCTTTTCCTGATTACGCCCAATTTTGTGTCTTTTAGTGAGTAGTTCATCAATCTGTTTTTCTGCGTCAGCGATTTGTTCAACGTCCTTAGCCTGTACAAGAATGGCTTTCACTTCATCTGGAAATGGAGACCCGAAAAGTCTGTATTGAGCGGTTTTTAACGGAACGAAGATAGTGTCATCCTGATCTTCTCCCCGAGGGGATTGTCCTTTCTTCTCAAGCACTCCGATTACTTCAAACGGCGTGTTTTTTATTCGGATAAATTTCCCGATGGGGAAGTCATCACCGAAAAGATTTTCCGCAACGGTAGTCCCAAGTAGCGCTACTTTCGAGGCATGCCTTTCGTCTTCAGGCGAGAACATTCGGCCAAACCGTAATGACCACTCTCTTATTGGAAAGTAATCCTTCGTGGTCCCATTTATTCTCGTTCTCCAGTTTTGGGATCCATAAACGACTTGGGACACTTCACCCCAAACCGGAGCAGCGAGCCTGACGGCAGGGGCTTCTTTAATCATTGCTTCAGCATCTGATGATTTGAGCGTATGGACTGAACCTGAGCCGAGTCGGGCTCCAGTTTGCGTGGTAGCTCCAGGGGCTACAATTATGAGGTTGCTGCCTATGGAACGGATTTGTGAGCCGATCATTTCCCTTGCGCCAGCTCCTACAGCCACCATCACGATTACTGCCCCAACCCCTATGACTATTCCCAACATTGTCAACAGAGACCTAAGGATGTTTGTGGCAAGAGCGCCGGTGGCTATTCGCAAACCGTCAATGGGGTTGATCATAAGGCTTCCCGATCAAGCAGATTATACGATTTATTATAGGTCCTTTAGAGCTTTCGAGCAATCAATCGGCTCAAGTTCATCTCAGGGCCTGCTTCAGGCTCGTCAATAATGACCCGGGTTCCTGGAAACAATTGAGCAAGCCCACCTTTGGGAACCAGATACTGCGGTCTAAAATCGGGCTTGAGAGATCTGTGGAGGTAATTGTAGGTGCAATAAACTATATGGCCGCCTGGCTTGACGGAATTTGAAATTGCGGCGATCAGACTTTCGGAAAAGAAATAAAAGACGACAACCAAATCATAGATGCGTTCAGGAATGGGAAAATAGTCCAGGTCCCCCACTACCAAACCCAGCTCAATCTCCAGTTGCAGGGACCTGTGCCGGAGTTTTCTCAGAGCATGTTCACTTATATCAACCGCATCCACCCAATAATTGCGTTGGGCAAGAAAGATAGCGTTTGCTCCCAGTCCGCAGGCTACCTCCAAGGCTCTCCCACCTGTAAGCAGATGGGCATTGTTCACCAGGAACTCATCCGCCTCGGGATAAGCTTCCCTGTTACCGGCATAGCGACTGTCCCATCTTTCTCGGTCCTGTTGCACTTTTTTTCAGTATGTCCGATTTAAGTAGTATAAAAAGGCTCCGTAGTCTATTACGGAGCCTCTATTTTTTTGCGAGGATGCAATTTTCCTACTAATTATAAGAGCGTAGCTTCGGATTAGCCATCATAGCCGTGGCGTTCCAATTCGGCAAACCATGATTCGGGATCCTGCAGATATAGTTTGAGGTCCTGAAGCGCTTTAAAATGCTTCCTTTCCTCGAGGATCATCAATTCACAGAATTCCTTTTCCATAGCGTCAGAGGCTTTGGAAAGGGATTCTTCGTAAAATTTGATTGCTCCCTGCTCCATATCAACTCCGATTGACAATGCTTCAATATCTCCGGTTTGGCCTTTCACTCGCGGGCCTATTTTCTGCATCCTTTCGTGGAAAAGTTTATCCAGATCGGGATTTTCAATCTTGAATTTTTTCCACTGATCCGACCAACTTTTTCCACCCTGAATTTCAGAATAGATTTCCTTGATTCTGGATATGTGGGCCCCTTCCTCAACCATCAGAGTCTTGAACATGTCTTTGCCAAGTTGGTCCGCGCATGTTTCAGACGCTTTTTTGTAAAAATCTCTTCCTTTCTCCTCTTTTTCGAGAGCAGCGGCCAGCATTCCAAGAATTGCCTCATTATGATGCGTCATAAAATCCTCCTGAAGAAATATGGCCGCGACCCCACGCTTTGCTTTAAGGCATTGGAGTGACGCCCATTTAGAAAAGCACTATTTAATTGAATCAAACACTATTCTTGAGTGGTAGTTGCTGGGTAGGCAAACACTCGAGCCCCAAGTTCACGATCAATCATGAACAGGCCGCCTCCGTGGTCACCTGTTAATTTCAATTTTTGTACAACTGCGTCGGCGGACGCTTCTTCTTCGACCTGCTCAGTCACAAACCATTGCAGAAAAGCATTTGAGGCATGATCCCGTGCTTGAAGGCTAATGTCCACAAGGTTATTAATCAGACCTGTAACTTTCTGTTCATGCCTGTAAGCTTCCTGAAAAGCCGCTATAGGGGAATCCCATCTGGTGGGAGGTCCGTCTATTGGTTTAAGATTTACGGTTCCTCCACGTTCATTGATGTAATCAAAGAACTTCATGGCGTGCAATAGCTCTTCCTGGGCTTGCACTTTCATCCAGGTGGCGAATCCATTAAGGTTTATGGATGCAAAGTAAGAAGCCATCGACAGATAAAGGTACGCAGAGTATGTTTCAGCGTTTACCTGTTCGTTGAACGCGTCCTGTATTTTCTGGCTAATCATGTTCAAGACCTCCTGAGAAATTGAAATCATTAATAAAGTAACGGGCAGATCTTAACACCATGATTGGCGCAAGGCCCGGATTTGTTGCTAAACATTTACATAATCATTGCTGACGCCTAGTCAATGAGCAAAAGGCTCAGCTTACAGAGGAACTCTTATTATAAATCATATAGTAAATGATAGGCACAACAATAAGTGTAAAAATTGTTGACGCAAAAATTCCGAAAATGAAAGACCAGGCGAGTCCTGAGAAAACAGGATCGAGTGTGATGACCCAGGAGCCGAAAATAGCCGCTCCAGCGGTAAGTAAGATAGGGGTAAACCTTACTGATCCGGACTCGATAATCGCTTGCCGTAAACTTTCACCTTCATTCAGACGCACGTGAACAAAATCAATCAGGATTATTGAATTCCTGACAACAATTCCTGCAAGCGCGATCATGCCTATCATGCTGGTGGCGGTAAAATAAATGCTATCGGGATAGGGGCCTATTTGTTGGGCCATGACGAGGTTCAGAAAGGCAAATCCAGGCAGGATGCCTATCAGGGTCAGGGGAATCGCCACCATTATGACCAGCGGGGCCGAGAAAGACTCGGTCTGCTGAACCAGCAATATATAGATAAGTATTAGGGCTCCGGCAAAAGCCAGACCAAGATCCCTGAAGACTTCGAGTGTAATCTTCCATTCGCCCTCCCCTGCCCATTCCAGTCGATAGCCTTTTTTGAGCGTAGAATCATCTATAACGCTTTTGAGATCCATGATCGAATTGACAGGGCTTCTACCAGCCGTTTCGGCCGTAACAAAGACCACTCTCTCCATGTTTTTTCTGAAAATTGTCTTATCTACAGCAGTCTCCTGTATTGCGCCGAGCTCATGGAAAGGCGCCATTGTGCCGTCGGGAGCTTTGACTCTTAGTGGCGCCATGTCTTCAAGGCGAGACCTTTGCGAACGTGGTAGACGAAGGTTGATTTCGAGCGGAGACCTCTCCGTATCGTTATGGATTATGGATGGGGACTCGCCTCCCAGGAAAATTTTTGCTGACTGGGCTATATCTTCCACGGAGATTCCGTGGATTCCGGCTTTCGTTCGATCAACCACAAAATTAAATTGTTTCTGAGGGGCAGTAATGGAATCGTCAACATCAACCACGTAGGGAGTTGATTCCATGATTTTCCGTATTTTCCGGGCCTCCTCGATCAGTGATTCGTATGAAGCTGCTATTGGTCCATAAACCTCGGCGACTAGCGTCGAGAATACCGGAGGGCCAGGCGGGACTTCTATGAGCTTAATTACAGCGGACCATCGTTTGGCAATTTCGTCAATAGCAGGACGCATTCTAAGCGCTAAGGCGTGACTTTGAAATTTACGTTCATGCTTGTCCAGGAGATTGACTCGGATATCAGCAAGATTACTCCCCTGCCTCAGATAATATTGCCTTACCATTCCATTGAAGTCGATGGGAGAGCCCAAACCAACAAAAGATTCCACGTCCCTGACTTCGTTTACCCTGGCCAGATAGCGCTCAACATCCTCTACTACCTTGTCGGTAGTCTCCAACGTAGTTCCCTCGGGCATGTCTACCTGAATAAGGAATTCATTCTTGTTGTCGAAAGGCAATAGTTTAACAGGGACAATACCTATGACGAGAAACAGAATGGAAATTCCCAGGGCGACAACAGTTCCGCCGAGGAACAACCAGCTCTTCTTGGGACTATCAAGAAATGGTGTGATAATCCGGCTGTAGGTTTTGTAAATCGGACCATTGAAAAAATCGTATGGTTCCGATTGCTTGTAGTACTCTTTTTTGAGAGCGTGGTATGTGGCCCAGGGCGTCACAGTAAAAGCTATTACCAGCGATATGATCATTGCTATAGGAACATTAAGCGCCATCGGTTTCATGTATGGACCCATCATTCCCGTAATAAAAAATAGCGGAATGAAGGAGGCTATTACTGCAAATGTCGCCAATATGGTAGGCGGGCGGACTTCATCGACAGCCAGCAATGTGGCATCTAATGGCGGGTGAGTCTTGAGTTGAAAATGTCTGTGAATGTTTTCAACATCCACGATTGGGTCATCCACCAGTAGCCCAAGTGATAAAATTAGGGCGAACAAGGTTACACGGTTGATTGTATATCCAAAAAGAAGGTTGGCAAGCAACGTCACCGCCAGGGTCATCGGCACCGCCAAGGCCACTATCATGGCCTCGCGAGTCCCCAACACAACTGTCAGAAGGGCTATAACGCTGATAACCGCTATTCCCAGATGCTTTACGAGTTCATCAACTTTTTCGTCTGCCGTTCTGCCGTAATTTCGAGTCACCAGAGTGTAGACGTCTGACGGGATAAGTTCCGCTTTTAGTTCGTCAACTCTTTTAATAAGGCCCTCGGCTACTTTAACAGCATTTGTCCCCTTGCGTTTTGCCACAGCAATGGTGACTTGTTGGTATGATTTTCCCGGTTCAGCCACTGCCAGATTTTTTGTATCATTGTCGATGGGAGCTCCTGGACCGAAAGTGAGCCGTGTGTATGAGCTTACTTCCGCGGGACCGTCTATTACATCGGCAATATCCCTCAAGTAGACCGGACGACCATCGAACACCCCTATTATGAGATTGTTAACTTGGGCAGCGTTTTTCAGGAAGGGGCCGGCATCAACGACTACTTCCTGATTGAGCATGTCCATTGTTCCAGCGCGGATATTTACATTTGCCCCTTTGATAGATCGAGCCACTTCAAGAACCGAAACATCGCGAGCAGCCATTTTTTCGGGATGTAAAAGGATCCTTACCTGGCGAGACCTGCCTCCTACAATATAGGCTCTTCCCGCGTCTGGAATGCTCTGGATACGGTGTAACATTTCGTCGGCAATCCGCCGAAGCTCAAAATCGGAGTATACGGGACTATACAAGGAGAAAGTCACGATTGGGACGTCATCAATTTCTATAGGCTTAATGACCCAGCCAGTCACTCCGGGAGGGACATCCGATACATAGGACATGATCTTGTTGTGAGTCTCGAGAATGCTGTCTTCGCGATCTTCCCCTACGTAGAAACGCGCGGTGACGACTGCTGATCCAGGGCGAGAAGACGAATGAACATATTCAACACCATCGATTTCCCAAATCTTACGTTCCAGGTTAATAGTGACAAGATTCTCAACCTCCTGTGCCGAGGCTCCAGGGAAATTAACCATTATGTCGATTACAGGAACCACAATTTGTGGTTCTTCCTCACGCGGAGTAAGGGTCAGGGCAGCCACCCCGGCCAACAAAGAGGCCAATATTAGAATGGCCGGAAGCTTGGAAACCAGAAACGCTTCTACTATTTTTCCCGTGAATCCCAAATTATATTTTTCAGAAAGATTCATGATGTTTTCACGGCCCTTTTCTTAGGCATTTCGCACCTGTCTGGGAAATATATCATTTGGAACGAAATCAGGCTGTAACTTCAGCGACCATTGTTCGAGTAAACAATTATTTTATGAGGATGTCGTTAGGTTAGCATTCAAGTGTTTTACGGTCAATAAAAGTACTTTAATAGTTTTTTTGTAGGTCTGATCGCATTACAACAATTATTCGATTCAAGGCGAGGTAATTTTTGGTGAGTACATTTGGAGAAAGCAAAGACCATAGGTTATGATGATTATGAGTGAGGCCGTTTATCCATCGGGCGCCACACCGGTAAAACGAGATTTTTTGTCATTGGGTTGAGAAAAGAATGGCGCATTAAAACGATTTGTTGTAAAAAGGGATAGTCAAGCTTTCCGTCCGAGAGCGTAAGAGATTGTCACAAAAACTTCTCGACACAGAGGGACAAATCGTTCTTGACACGCGGCAAATTTATCTGTTAACCAAGTATGATTCGTGAGAATTATAAGTGAAACAGGCAAGCTGGTAGGTGATGGGCTCCAACTCGGCGCATCGATAGTATTCGCTATTTTTATTGGAGCCGGATTTGGTTATTGGCTTGACGGCAAACTGAATACCTTTCCATATCTTAGTATTATATTCTTCTTTTTCGGAGTCGCAGCTGCCGGGCGAAATGTAATGATTGAAGTTCGCAAGCAGCTTAGGAAAGATCGGGCAGAGAAATCCGATGGATTTTCAAAGAATCCCTAAAATTTGGTTCGGATTATCTTCAGGAGTATTTCTGATCGGGCTAGTGATTAGCTCATTGTTAGCTCCCTACCATTTCACCATCGCATATGTGATTGGGTCGTTAATCGTTTTAACAAATTCGTGGTTCTCCGCGCGCAAGGTCGGTCAGGCGACGTTTAAAGAGCGAAATCAGGCTATGATCTCGATCATGGGTGGTTTTTATGTTCGTCTGGCGGTCGTAGGGCTGTGTCTTTTTGCATTGATTAAATACGTAAATATTGATCCGGTGGGCCTGATTGCTGGACTGACAGTAATGCCTGCGGGATTGATCGTGATGTTAGTTTTGATATACATATCGAATAGAAGGCCTCAGGAGGTTCAATAAATGTCAGCAGATATTCATCCGCCGGTTTTAACTGACGTTATAGCCAATCCGTTGCTGCATTCAATGCATGATTTTTTCGATAAGTATGGAGTGACTCACGCTGACGTCAATAATGTCCTCAACACATGGGTGGTGATGATAATACTGGTCGTGGCGTCACTGTGGGTAAAGGGGAAACTTGAGACCATTCCCCGGGGCTCCCAGAATTTCTGGGAGGTTGTGGTTTCGACCCTTGACGACATTGTAACCCAGACGATGGGTGAACATGGAAAAGCCTATTTCCCGCTCATAGCTTCTCTGGCGCTTTTCATTCTATCCTGTAACCTCATTGGGATAATTCCCTGGTTTCAATCCTCGACAAACAATTTGAATACAACGTTGGCCTTGGCTTTGGTGGCGTTCATTACAACTCATTATGTCGGAATCAGGGCTCACGGCAGCCATTATTACAAGCACTTCCTTGGACCGGTGCCGTGGTTGGTGTGGCTGATGCTTCCCATCGAATTGATCGGACATTTAAGCCGTATACTTTCACTGAGCTTTCGACTTTTCGGCAACATCATGGGTGAAGATTTGGCGATCATAATCCTCACCATGTTGGTGCCTTACCTGGTTCCATTGCCAATGATGTTCCTGCAAGTGTTCACTTCTTTCATACAGACGTTGGTGTTCATCATGCTGACCATGATGTATATCGTTGGTTCGTTGGAAGAAGCTCACTGATATCAGAATCACGGGAGGTTTTATAAATGAAGAGAGTAGTAGTAGCCGGATTGATGACAATCGCGATTAGCTTAACAGCCAGCATGGCTTTTGCGGCGGATCTTAGCGCCGCGGCGGCTAGCGTAATTCAGTACACGGTGTTAGCAGCCGGTCTAGCCATCGGTCTTGGAGCTATTGGAAGTGGTATAGGAATGGGAACCGCTATCGGCGGCGCTTGCGAAGGCACAAGCCGTAACCCCGAAGCCGGTGGACGTATCCTCACCACCATGATCATCGGTCTGGCCATGATCGAATCTTTGACCATTTACGCGCTCGTTGTGGCTCTTATTCTTCTTTTCGGTAACCCATACGCCAGGCTGCTCGGCGCATAATTGCCTCGAAAAAAAACGGGGGACTTCATTGTCCTCCGTTTTTTTTGTGTCCAAAAACCACCTGAAATAATCCTAAAAAATATATCACTGAATTCAAAAGATATGAAGAGTTGGATTTTTCCTGCTAAATGGCTTGAATCGTTCTTCGCCTTGGATTATTAGAGACGTTGCCGCTTTAAAGTGGGGCTTCTGTTAAAGGGCCGAGCATCCGGACGTAGTAGAGGTTCATTTGGATAACGGAAAAAACAAGGAAATACGTATGAAGACTACCACTCAAAATATAGGCGTCAGCAACGACAGAAGAAATTCACTGAGCAGTCAAAACTATGAAAGCGACACAGCTTATGTATTTGCTACGGCCGATGAGTCGAACAATTCGATCGGATATGGCAGGCCAGTGCGAAATGACGAAGATTTCAGTAAATTGCAAATTCAACTTTCAAAAGGATCTGTCAAACTGTGCCCCGTCTGTGGTGGAGTGATGAGGAAAAAAACCAGAAGGGTGCTTTCGTGGTTTCACGGATTGGCCCTTTTGTTGACCGGAATTCTATTCATGGTTTTTTATGGGTGGGCCACACATTTTTATCAGGCTCCATGGTTGGTGAAATTTGCTCTTCCTGCGATATATTACATCGGTTCTATTTTTATCGGTGTCGGGGTGTTATTTTTCTTTATCAGGGAAAACGTTTGGAAATGTATGGATTGTCGCGAGATATCTAAACGTTAGACACACTATTCTTCTTGAGCGGCCAGCCTTGGCATAATTTTTCTTGCCCATTTTCTCAATATGATTTAATCTAGTCGTTTATGACACTACTCCTTGCCCTATTGGGCTTGATAGCCGAAAGGAGAGTTTATGAGGCGTTATGAGGCGGTAGTCATTGTCGAGTCTGATGCGACCGACGATGAAGTA
>JBFXII010000030.1:0-12636 GCA_050176095.1 Desulfomonilaceae bacterium | reverse complement strand
CAATTTTCTGCAATTTGCACGCAGGCGGAAAATTTGATGAGGACGCCTATAAGGTAGCTGGAGGCCTCCACGGTGTAGGGGCGTCAGTAGTTAACGCTCTGAGTTCTCATATGATGGTCGAGGTAAAGAGAAACGGCTTAAAATACTCTCAAACATATTCCAGAGGTAAACCGACCAGCAATCTTACCCAAATTTCATCAGCAAGAGGAACGGGCACTAGGGTCACATTTCTGCCTGATACACAAATATTTTCGTCAACTGATTTCTCGAAGGAGAGTATTAGGACTCGTCTAGAAATAAAGTCGTTTCTTGTGGCAGGCTTGAAAATTGAATTTTCCGATCGAAATGAGAATACCTCAGAGATTTTTTACTATCCTCAAGGCATTGTAGATTACCTCGAAAAGCTTGTTGATGACAAAGAAAGACAGGTCTGTCAACCTTTCTATTTCAAACACGAAAATGACATAAAACTGGAGGCTGTTTTCACATGGACCTCCAACACGGATTGCCAGATATTGTCATTCGTTAATTCAATTCCTACTCCCGCAGGTGGAACGCACGAAAACGCTTTTCGAAATGCCCTGACCAAGACTATCCGGCAGTATATGGAAAAACGTAACGGACTGCCCAAGGGAGTAAAAGGAGTCACTGGTGATGATGTGAAAGAAGGATTGATAGCAATTCTATCTTTATATTTGCACGGGAATCTTGAATTTCAGGGACAAACCAAAGAAAGACTGAACAGCCCTACCGCTTCTCAGGTCGAACCATTAGTTAAGATAGCCTTTGAAACCTGGCTCGGTCAAAATCCATCTCAGGCGTCTGCGATAACAAACCGTGTTGTGCTCGCTGCCCAGGCTAGAGCCGCTTCAAGAGCCGCTCGGGATGAAGTGAATCGAAAAGCCGCAACCCGCAGATTGACCCTGCCTGGAAAACTCGCCGATTGCTCCTCTACCTCAAGAGACGGAACGGAACTTTTTATCGTCGAAGGTGACAGCGCTGGAGGTTCATCAAAGCAGGCTAGGGATAGAAGATTCCAAGCAATCTTGCCAATAAGAGGCAAGATCCTCAATGTTGAACAAGCCTCAGGAGAGAAGCTTCGGGCAAACAAGGAAATATCCAATCTTGTCTTGTCAATTGGAACTGGAATGGGTAAGGCATTCGATTATTCAAAATTGAGATACGGCAAAGTCATCATTAACACAGACGCTGATGTTGACGGCCATCACATCGCCACCTTACTCCTGACATTTTTTTATAGATACTTACCGGAATTAGTAAAAAATGGACATGTCTATTTGGCCATGCCACCTCTATACAGAATACGGGTTGGGTCTGGGAAAAAGAATTTAATAAAATACGTTTTTTCCGACAAAGAAAAAGACGCTTTGTTGAGGAAGCAAAATGGAAAAGAAATTGAAATTCAGCGATTTAAGGGGCTGGGAGAAATGGATGCCGCGACACTGAAAAGAACAACCATGGATCCAACAACCAGAACTCTTCTCAAAGTCCTCGTAGAAAACGACTCCCAGACTGACGACATCTTCGATACACTAATGGGCAAAGATGTCAGAAAAAGGTTTGTATTTATAAGAGACCATGCAAAAGAGGTTCAAGATCTAGATATTTGATCTTTCATGCTAACAGTAAATCTCAAACCTAAACTTTTGCCGGGTTTCGAAAAAAATCAGGAGAGGCCTAATTCTTTTTGGATGTTCCTTGTTTGGTCATCTCTAATTCTTCTAATGCCGCTTTTATCAATCGTTTTGCCGGGTCATAATTTTCATTGCCAAGAGCATCGCTAAGTATCGGTATAATCATATCTGGTGTGTCCATACCAAGTCTTCTTAGTGATCCTATTGAGGCTATCCTAACTCTATGATCTTTGTCATTCACAGTCTTTCCAAGAGCAAGCAAGATCTCCTTCGACGGATTCTTTGACTGACTCAGAGCGCTGATCGCTGAGTTCTTAACCCTTATGTCCTGATCATCTGTTAGAGAAATCAAAGCTCCAGCAGCCTGGTCAGAATCATTGATGATGTTTTTCAAAATGCCGACCACGACTAAACGGTTTTCTACATCAGGGTCATCAAGCATTCGCATCAACGGAACAATGAAATCCCGCCAATTTGATCTAAATTTGAGCAATCCGATCAAAGCCTCTTTTCTATCTATGGGATCATCGGAATCAAGTGATTTTATAAAGATCGGGAGCGAATAATCGCCTTTTTCATCAAGAGCCGAAACAGTGTCAAGAATCTCTGAACGAGTTGCTGGATCTGCGTCGCTAAACATGGAGGCTATTTTAGGAAGCGCCGAGGAAGCCGTCTTCTTCATCTTCCTCAAAGCAGGCAAGGCGTATTTAGGAGCATTGGACTCTCTGTCGTCGAGCGCTTTTATCAGCAATGGCAGCACCAATTCAGGTTTCTCGGGACCTATTGAAGCAAGAGCACGACCCGCAGCCTTAGCAGTAGCCTCCTTAGGACTTGCTAAGGCCTCGGTTAACTTTGGAATCGTCGATTCTTCGTAAATTCCCATCATAGCTAGTGCGATTATTGAGTTCGATCTTATTAAACTGTCCTCGTCATTTAATCTTTGTCGAATTAATTCTTCAACCCCAGCGTCACCTTGACCCATTCGACCCAATGAAAGCACCGTCGACCTTCTGACTTCAATGTCAGGATCAAAGACCACCTCAATCAATGCAGACAACGCCCTGTCATCCTTCGGAAAGGAACCCAAGGCCTCTGATGCGGCGCTACGAACTTTACTGTGAGGATCCTTCAAAGCCTCTATCAAAGGCGGCACGGCCTTCGATGGCTTGTTTCACGAACATCCCAGCTCGAATGCCGCCTTAGCACGAATTTCAGGATCGCTATTCTTTAAATTCTTGATGTGTTCATCTACGGAATCGGCCAAAGAATTGGTGACTAACGCGAAAAATAACAACAATCCAATTCCTAGAAAACTTAACGTCTGTCTCATTCGGTGAATTACCTCTTAGCTAACACTTCCTTTTTCTTACGTTCCAGAAATTCCCTGTCTATCTTCAAAAATCCCTTTTGCCCAAACAAGGCGAACCTCAACCATTGAGACGCAAAATATAACATAGCGACGTCATCTGTTTTAATTTTTTCTATTATGTCATCGTCGATTTTGAACTTTTGAAGAAAACTCGATTCAAAAACAAATTCGCGGAATCGGTCAACATCGTAAACAGCCATTAAGAACATGTCCTGCATTCTAGGGTCCGCTATTTTTTCTTCCCATAGCTGATCAGCATGCATCACGTCTTTCAAGTTGTGATCGATATCATCGTAATCGTACAAACCTTGCTCGCTTCTCCAACGTTCAACGGTCCATTCCTCAGTTTCACCAAGACCGTGGCATCTGTCAACGGTCACCGCAAGTGTGTACTCCACCCCCTGATCAGTGTCCAAAGGATAGAGCCTACAAGAATAAGGCCGACTGTCGTAAACAGAGCAGCCCTGATTCGTCACAAACTGACAGCGTTTTTCACCATCTGGATTCATTTTCAAGGCTAAAGCTGGCAAGCCACTGTCGCGTGACACCAAAAGGTGAGTGTAATTTTCGATAAAATCGGTCGAAGTAATGCCTAGCTGCTTTCTCAGCCGAATGACATCTAATGGATTAAGCAATATCGTGACGTCCCTGCAACACTTGTTAAAACAGTCGATCTGCTGGTGGCACTTGAATCGAAAAGTGTCATCCCAGGTCATAAGCTTTGACTTTTTGGATGCTGCGTCCTGCAGTTTCATTAAATTTTCCTTTCAATAAATTGCCGTTTAATTGTTTTTTTGGAGTGATGCGCTAACACGAGCCAGATTCTCCTCAGCCATCTTAGTTCCAGGGGCTAACTCCAAGGTCTTCTTGAAGCATTCGACGGCCTTCTCAAGATCTCCGATCAACTCGTAGGCTATTCCTTTCTGGTGGTGTGCGCCCACATAGTCCGGTCTATACATTATCGCAGTATTGAAACAGTGGAGCGCTTTTGAAAAATCTCGCTTACTTATTAGCCAAATCTGACCCATATTGTAGTAGGCGGCAACTATAGAAGGGTTTAACTCGACCACTTTCTCAAAAACGGCCAGCGCCTCGTCGTCTCTCTTCATGAAAGAGTAACAGACACCCAAATTGTATAGAACCGACGGATTGTCAGGAGCCACACACAAAAGATTCTCCAAACGTCGGCTAGCTGATGCGTAGTCCTCTGCCTCGAGATCTGTGAAAGCTCTTTGAAGCTGAACTTGTACTAGAAAAAAATTAGATTCGGAATCATCTTTACGAGATTCCAACTGTTCGATGACTTGCTGGAGATGCTCTTTCTGGTTAACATCTTTGGTCAGTGTCAAACATTCCTTGAAAGCCGATTTCGCCTTTTCAAACCGACCTGCGCAACCTCTTGACACCCCAAGTCGGTAAAGATTGTCCACTCTTCTATTTGTGGGTCCCGAAGCCAAAGCTTTCTCATAAAATTCGGCCGCCATAAGATAATCTTCCTGCCCATCGTAACACGCTGCAATAGCCTCTAACGCAACTGTTGGCTGATGGGTTTTGTCGAGAATGGATTTAAAATCCTCAATGGCATCTCTCCACAAACCGTCTGACATCTTCTTGAAGGCCGTCGCTTTAACCTGAGTCACCTCTTCCGTGTCAGCCTGAGGCCCAGTTTCCTTTGCTAGACAACAGTTCTTATATTTTGATCCGCTTCCACACGGGCATGGCTCATTTCTGCCTACTGGCTTCATGCTGAGGCTCCTTGTTTCCTGTTTAATGAATCTTACATTGTAATATAATAACGCCCAAGCTCCAAGAAAATATAGCAATAATTTTTAACAAATATAAGATAATAGAGATCTAAAATTCTCTTGACAATTTATAATGGATTTGATTGAATCCTGTACTCATTATTGAGTAGGCTATTCTTTAAGCCTGGCAGGTATTCAATTTTTAAATTACAGCGCAAACTCAGCTTTCGTAAGAGATCATGTGGTCGAAGTTTTCCTCGGAAGGTCCGAGTGTCTTTGAGTTTAATAGCTTGAATTGCTATTATAGCTCATTGAGGCTGATCTCAGTAAGGTTGGCTAGGGAATTCGGGTGGTGCGATTAGTTTTTCTTACCCCTGCTCCTTTCGAGTTACGAAGGCCATTGTAGAGAAAGGAGGAGCCTGTAAACGATCGAAACCCTGAAGGCGAAACATGTCGACAGAGTCAAGCGACTCTAACAAAGCTCAAACAAGCTAGGAGGTTAGTTCATGCCGAGTTATGTTATTTTGGAAAAATGCGATGGTTGCAAGGGCCAGGACAAGACCGCTTGCATGTACATCTGCCCCAACGACTTGATGGTTCTGGACAAGGAAAAGATGAAAGCCTGGAACAGGGCTCCTGAAATGTGCTGGGAATGCTATAACTGCGTCAAGATTTGCCCTCAGCAGGCGATTGACGTCAGAGGCTATGCCGACTTCGTTCCCATGGGCGCCTCCTGTGTTCCTCTAAGAGGTTCCGAAGACATTATGTGGACAGTTAAGTTCCGCAGCGGCCAGGTCAAAAGGTTCAAGTTCCCCATCCGCACTACTCCTGAAGGCTCAGCAGCGCCTGATGGTGGTTACGGTGAAGTTTGCACAGACCTAGCTTCACAGTGCCTGTACAATGAACCCGCAGCTCTCAAGCTGCCTGATCTGCCCACAGTAAAGAAGTAATTTGAGGAGGAACCAAATATGGCGAATTTCGAAACCGTAGAAGTAACCACTGATATTCTGCTTTGCGGCGGCGGCATGGCCTCTTGCGGCGCAGCAGTAGAAGCTAGCTATTGGGCGGCCAAGAATGGCCTAAAAGTAACACTCGTTGACAAAGCAGCCATGGACCGCTCCGGCGCCGTGGCTATGGGTCTTTCAGCCATCAACCAGTATGTTGATATTAATAGTGGCGCTAACACATGTGAAGACTATGTTCGTTATGTCCGCAATGACCTCATGGGTATTACCCGTGAAGACCTGGTCTATGACATAGCGCGTCACGTTGACTCTTCCGTTCACCTTTTCGAAAAATGGGGACTCCCCATCTGGCTAGACGCCGATGGCAAGTATGTTCATGAAGGCCGTTGGCAGCTCATGATCAACGGTGAATCCTACAAAGTAATCGTGGCTGAAGCAGCCAAAAACGCTCTTACCAAGTATGGTCATGAATATTTTGAGAGAGTGTTCATCACCACTCCAGTATTGGATGGCGATCGCATTGCTGGCGCCGTTGGCTTCAGCACCCGTGAAGAAAAATTCTACGTGTTCAAGGCCAAGGCAGTGCTGGCGGCCATGGGTGGCGCGGTTCACGTGTTCAAACCCAGAAGCTCCGGTGAAGGCCTTGGAAGAGCTTGGTATCCACCCTGGAACTCAGGCTCAAGCCTTTATTTTACACTGATAGCTGGCGCTGAGCAGACCTGCCAGGAAGTCCGTTTCATCCCCGTCCGTTTCAAGGACGCTTATGGCCCAGTCGGCGCGTGGTTCCTCCTGTTCAAGTCCCGTGCAACCAACGCTCTGGGTGGCGAATATATGGTTGAGCGCAAAGATGAGCTTGCAAACTGGGGACCATACGGCGCAGCCAAGCCCATCCCCGCGAACCTGCGTAACTACCTCGGTATGTTGGATGAATTCGAAGGCAAAGGCCCCATCTATATGAGGACCGAAGAAGCCATTCAGAAGATCGCCAACCAATATGCCGATGATCCAAAGGCTTTCAAGAAAAAAATGAAAGAACTCGAGGCTGAAGCTTGGGAAGACTTCCTTGACATGACAATCTCCCAGGCCATTCTTTGGGCCGGAACCGATGTTCAGCCTGAAGAGAAGAAGTCCGAGATCGCAGCAGCTGAACCTTACTTCATCGGTTCACACTCCGGCGCATCAGGCGCTTGGGTCAGTGGTCCCAAAGACCTCGCTCCGCCCGAGTACTTCTGGGGCTATGAGTATATGTCAACCGTGAAGGGCCTGTTCTGCGCAGGTGACGCATCTGGCGCATCCAGCCACAAATTCTCCTCAGGTTCACACGCTGAAGGTAGAGCCGCTGGTAAGTCCATGGTGCGTTTCGTGCTCGACAACAACAGCCAGCCCAGTGTTGACATGGCAAAGATAGATGCGCTGAAGAAACAAATCTTGAAGCCTCTTGATATTTTTGCCGAATTCGGTGGGAAATCAAGCGATCCTGACATCAACCCCGAGTTCATGAAACCCAAAATGTTCATGTTCCGTCTCCAGAAAATTATGGACGAATACGCCGCCGGTGTTACCGCAGGATTCAAGACCAATCAGTCCAAGCTGGAAAGAGCTCTAGAGCTCCTGAATTGGTTGAAAGAAGACTCCGAGAAACTGGCCGCCCAGGATCTACATGAACTTATGCGCTGCCATGAGAACATTCAGAGAATGTGGCAGGCGGAAGTTCACGTCAGGACCATCCTGTTCCGTGAAGAAACCCGTTGGCCGGGCTACTATTTCCGCAACGATTTCCCGAAAATCGATGAAGCAAATTGGAAGTGTTTCGTCAACGCCACTTACAAGAATGGTCAGTGGGAAATGAAGAAAGTGCCCGTACTCTCCATCGTTGACTAACCTCTAAACTCATGTTCATGACTCTGAGCGTCACCCCAAAGGGCGCTCAGAGAAACAATCGATACTGAGTAATCGATGAGGGGGCGTTTATGCTCCCTCATAACCTTTTTTTGGGGAGGAAGCATGGCTGGAGAAAAGACCGTACTGGTCGTTGGGGGCGGTATTAGTGGAATTACATCAGCAGTAGAAGCTGCTGAAGCGGGTTGCAAGGTGATTCTTGTTGAGAAGCAACCCTATTTAGGAGGGAGGGTCGCCCGGATGAACAAGTATTTTCCGAAGCTTTGTCCTCCCACTTGCGGTCTCGAAATAAACTTCAAGAGAATCAGAAAAAATCCCGATATCACTGTATACACCCTCGCCAATGTAGAATCAGTATCCGGAAACACCGGTAATTACACAGTAACAATTAAAATAAATCCTAGATACGTAGAAGATCACGCAGCGACTTCCAAATGCGTTGAAGATTGTCCTGCCGAGATCTCAAATGAATTTAACTACGGTATGGACAAGTGCAAAGCTGTCAGACTTCCTTACGAGATGGCCTATCCCATGAGCCTGGTGGCTGACGCTGATGCGCTCAGAGCCGTTAATGGCACCGACTTAGGCGCCTTCATGGAGTCGTGCAAGGCTAAAGGAATCCGATTGGATCTAGAGGCCAAGCCAGAAACATTTTCAGTGAATGTTCAATCGATAGTCTGGGCTACAGGCTGGGTTCCATACGACGCTACTAAACTGGACAAGCTTGGCTTTGGCAAGTACCCGAATGTCATTACCAATGTGATGATGGAGAGACTGGCCAACGTGGGTGGTCCCACTGCAGGCGCAATTGTACGACCTTCGGACGGGAAAAAGGTTAACAATCTTGCCTTTGTCCAATGCGCCGGTTCCAGAGACGAAAATCATCTTCCTTACTGCTCATCGATTTGTTGCCTCGCCTCCTTGAAGCAGGCCACTTACCTCAGAGACTATAACCCTGATGCGCAAGCTCACATATTCTATATCGACCTTAGAGCATACGGTCGGTTCGAGTTCTTCTTTGACCGGGTCAGGGCCGATGAAAAGATAATTCTGACTAAAGGTAAAATAGTAAATATAACTGAGGATCCCTCGACAAAAGATGTCATAGTTGAGGGCGAAGACATCATGTCGGGTGAAAAGATCCGAAGGACCTTCGACATGGTTGTGTTGGCTACAGGAATGCAGCCAACAACTAGTCTCGAGAAGATTCCTTTTTCCGGAGTGGAATATGACGAATTTGGATTCCTGGTTTCGGACAATGGGATTCACGCCGCAGGGGTTACAAAGCGGCCTATGGACGTGGGCACGTGCTTGCAGGATGCCACTGGAGCTGCTCTAAAAGCCCTTCAAGACACGTTGGGGAGGTAAATTAATGAGTCAGAAAACGGGAGTTTACATAGACACGGGGTATGGTATTGGTGACGCCCTCGACATAGAAGCACTTTCAAAGGTTGCTACCAAAGAATTTAAAGCGGCTTTGTGTCGTGCGGATTCCTATTGGACGGATCCCGAAAAACTGGCGATAATTCGTAATGACATCGCAGAAGAGGGTCTTACAGCCGTTTTAATTGCAGGACCATCATCTCGTGTATATCAAAAGGAATTCACTTTTGAGGGTGTAATCACTGAAAGAGTCAACCTTCGTGAACATGTGGTGTGGTGTCATCCCGCTAATGATGAGGACACTCAGATGTTGGCGGAAGATTACATGCGTATGGCTCTGACCAAAATCCAAAAGTATGAAGACCGACCTGCTTTTTTAGATCCTAAAGAAAAATCCATACTTGTTATTGGTGGCGGATACACGGGCCTGACTGCTGCGCTTGAGGCCGCAAATGCGGGCTACCAAGTCTACTTGGTTGAAAAGGAAAGTCAGCTCGGTGGTTGGGCTACAAAATTTGCCAAAGTTTTTACTGGAAAACCACCATATGATCAATTGGTGGATTCCCCCATCAATGAGAAGATTCAGGCCGTTCAGGCCAACAAAAACATAAAAACATTTCTGGGCAAACGAGTCTACAGTATTTCCGGAGCTCCAGGAATGTTTGAAGTCGTCATTAGACCCGATGGTGAGTGGAATGAACACCTTGTAAAAACGCAGAATGAATGGCTTGCAGCCAAGAAAGCTAAAGAAGGTAAAGGTGAAGAACCTGAGGCTGCAAAGACAAGTGAAGAAGAAATTGCAGTACCAGAGGTCTTTGTTGACGAAGTTGATTTCGAGCATGACAATGTTGCCGTCGGAGCAGTTATACTGGCCGCTGGCTGGAGGCCAGAAAACCCGCAGAAAGTGGAACATCTCGGATACGGTAAATATGCGGATGTTATTACCAGTGTTCAGCTCGAGGAGCTTGCTCTCAGTGGTAAGATAAAAAGACCTTCTGACGGCAAAGAAGTTAAGAGCATTGCTTTCCTGGAATGTATTGGCGACGACATAGAACATCCTTGGCTCTACAGTTCGGCGGTCGGCAGTCTGGTGGCCCTTAAACAAGCTCATTACCTTCGGATGACTAATCCGGAAGGTCGGGCCTATATTTTTTATGACAACATGAGAGCGCCCGGACAATATGAAAAATTCTATCGCTCCATGCAGGATGATCCCGGGGTTTTCATGTCCAAAGGTATTCCCGTATCTGTGACAAATGGCTCATCAAGTCTTTCACTCGAAGTCAGGGATACTCTTTTGGGTGAAAAGCTGAGAGTATCTGTGGATCTGGTTGTTTTATCCACAGGTATGATTCCGGCCACGAGGGATGCCGCCATTGTCAATCTTAAATATCGTCAGGGCCCCTTCTTGCCAGAAAATCCGTACGGGTTTAATGATTCGCATTTCATCTGCTTCCCCTATGAAACGCAACGAACGGGTATCTATACGGCAGGATGTGTAAGGGGTCCGATGGATTTTCTGTCTTGTGAGACAGATGCCACAGGCGCGGCTCTCAAGGCAATTCAATGCGCAGAACTAGTCTCACAAGGCAAGGCTGTTCATCCGAGGGCCGGAGATGAATCGTTCCCTCAGATATTCACGCAGAGATGTACACAATGCAAGCGGTGCACTGAGGAATGTCCTTTTGGGGCTTATGACGAAAAACCCGATGGAACGCCTCTCCCTAATCCTTCGCGTTGTAGGAGGTGCGCCATCTGTATGGGGTCCTGCCCCGAACGTATCATTTCGTTCAGGGATCATTCCGTAGACATGATTGGTTCTATGGTCAAGTCCATTGACGTTCCTGACGAGTATGCCGAGAAACCAAGAGTTGTATGCTTCATTTGTGAGAACGATGCTTTTCCAGCAATTGATATGGCTGGAATCAACCGTCTTCAATACAGTTCGTTCGTGAGATTCATTCCTTTGAGGTGTCTCGGGAACATCAACATGGTCTGGATAGCCGATTCCCTGTCAAAGGGCATAGATGGGATTATGTTGATTGGATGTAAATACGGGGATGATTATCAGTGCCACTTCGTAAAAGGCAGTGAGCTTGCCCAATATAGAATGGGTAAGATTTCAGAAACCTTACAAAGGCTGGTGCTTGAGTCGGAACGCATCAGAGTCCATCAGCTTGCAATAGATGAATATGATCAAATTCCGAAATTAATCGATGATTTTATGGAGACACTCTCCGGTTTCGATCCTAATCCATACAAAGGCTTCTAAGGAGGTTCACTTATGGCGAAAGAATTTGTCGCTGAACCTGATCTTCAGTTTACAAAAGATTTAGTAGCAGCCGGAGCGACCGACCTTAAGAAGTGCTACCAATGCGCTACTTGTTCGGTGGCCTGTCGAATTGCGCCCGATAACAATCCTTATCCACGTAAGGAAATGATTTGGGGTCAGTGGGGCTTGCGAGACAGACTCATGAACGATCCTGACGTATGGCTTTGCCATCAATGCAATGATTGTTCGACACAATGTCCTCGTGGAGCTAATCCCGGTGATGTGCTAAAAGCTATACGCAAAATGATAGTTCAGGAAAACTCACGACCGGCTTTTTTAGGGAAGCTGGTCGGTGAAAAATCCATGTTTGTATTAGCCATAGGCCTGCCTATAATCCTTGTAGGCCTCCTGCTATATATTAGCGGCTGGAGTTTCCCCGAAGGTCCCGTAACCTATTCGGCGCATCATCTCACGCCAAAAAAAGACGGTTTCATTTACACTCCAGCTCTTCAGATCATGTTCACAGGCGCATTGGCTTTTGCCGTGATTTCTTTGATAATGAGTCTCAAGGCTTATTGGAAAAATCTAAACGACAATAATCCAATGCCTACTGGTCGTCAGCCCAAAGCATTTGTCCCAAGCCTGGTAGAGGCGCTGAGCGAAATATTACCACACTCTACTTTCAAGGAATGTGAGGCTAATAATGTTCGATACTCATCGCATTTGTTGGCTTTCTGGGGAATGATCGGACTAGCCGTAACAACTGCTATAGTGGCTTTCAATGTTGATATTCTGGGAATACTGCCACCATCTTTGAACGGACCGGGAACTGTCCCGATCAAGATTCTTGGAAATGTCAGCGCCGTGGCTTTTATTATCGGATTGTCAATTATGCTTCTGCGTCGCTTGACTGTTCCAGATCAAGCTGGAGGCAGTTCCTATTTTGATTGGTTTTTCATTTACACAATCTTAGGAACTGGCGTCACTGGATTGCTGACTGAGCTCCTCAGATGGGTTGGATTGATAGACGGAACCTACATTGTATATACAATACACCTGATTTTTGTCATGGCCTTGTTGCTTTACCTACCATTTTCTAAATTTGCGCACCTTGGGTATAGGACAGTGGCAATAGCGTGGTCAAAATCAGTTGGGAGAAATCTCAAGACTTCTGTTCAGCCCAATTACGTGCCTGCGGCGTCAACTGAGAGTGCCGCTGAATAAAAAAATTAGTTGTCAATGAATGTGAAACTGAGGTCGTATAAATTGACCTCAGTTTCGCCTATTAAACTATTTTTGTCATTGCTTGGAAAGTAGATCAATGATTTCACATTCTCAACATGATATT
>JBFXII010000029.1:0-12643 GCA_050176095.1 Desulfomonilaceae bacterium | reverse complement strand
AGAACCGGGCCGTAAGATGTGATCGGTGCGGCGCTACCGTCAAAACTTATAGAAATCCGTTACCTACCACAGACATAATTATCGCAGTGGCAGAGGGAATAGTCTTGATTAAGCGCAAGAACCCGCCCTATGGGTGGGCTCTTCCCGGTGGATTTATTGATTATGGAGAAAGAGCAGAGGACGCGGCGGTCAGAGAGGCGCGTGAGGAAACGAATCTGGAAGTGAAAATAGTTGAACTTCTAGGGGTTTATTCTGATCCTGACAGAGATCCTCGAGGGCATACATTGTCAGTCGTTTACGTGGCAAAAGGCCATGGCGCCCTGGGAGCCGGCGATGACGCTTCGGAAGTAATCGTGGTGAGTCCGGATAACTTGCCGGAACAGATTGCGTTTGATCATCGCAAGATTATATCAGATTACTACTCTAGAAAAATGAATCTCAGTGATTAATATCGATGAATAGCCGTTATGAAGTAACTTTTTAATCTTAGGCTTATTAAATCAGGAACGGTTATTAGCAATTTAATAGAGGTAAATAATGATCGGGGTTTCAAAATTGTATTGCGGCGCAGTGGAAGCGTCTGACCCTTTAAGATATGGAAGGCAGTCAAAAAATCTACCATCTCACCTTTTGCAGTTCTCAGCGGACAAGAAACCGGTGGTTGTGTGGAATATAACCAGAAAATGTAATCTTAAATGCGTTCACTGTTACTCACATTCCGAGGACCGGGATTACAGCGGTGAGATGACAACCGAACAGGGCTTCGAGCTTCTTGATGATCTTAGCGGATTCGGGGTTCCGGTGGTGCTGTTTTCGGGAGGCGAACCGCTAATTCGGCCAGACATCCTCGAGCTTATGAATCATGCTGTATCAAAAGGGATGAGGGCCGTAGTATCGACTAACGGCACATTGATCGATGAGAAAATGGCTAAGTCTCTCAAGGACATTGGCCTATCTTACGTGGGTATAAGCCTTGATGGACTTGAAAGAATTCACGATGAATTCAGGCGGGTTCCAGGAACATATTCACGTGTAATACGGGCTATAAAAAACTGTAAGGAACACGGCCTGAAGGTTGGGCTTCGTTTCACCATAAACAAACGCAATTTCCAGGAGATACCAGGTGTATTCGACCTCGTGGAATCCGAAAATATTCCGAGAATCTGTTTTTATCACCTGGTTTACGCGGGGCGTGGAACTGACTTGATCAAGGAGGACTTGAGCCATCGGGAAACACGTGATGTTGTAAACACGATAATTGATCGAACCAAGAGTTTGCATGACATGGGAATGCCGGTTGAAGTGCTTACGGTAGACAATCATGCCGATGGCCCGTTCCTGTATCTGAGGATGTTGCGTGAGAATCCCGAGCAAGCCGAGCAAACTTTGAAACTGTTAAAGATGAATGAAGGTAACAACTCCGGGCGTGGCATTGGTTGCGTTTCATGGAACGGAGATATTCATCCGGATCAGTTCTGGAGGCATTTGACTCTGGGTAACGTCACTCAAAGGCCATTTTCACAAATATGGACAAACCCCGATGATGAATTCCTGATGAAGCTCAAAAACAAGAAAGCTTACGTTAAGGGCCGCTGCTCAAAATGTAAGTGGCTCGATATTTGTGGAGGCAATTTCCGTGTGAGGGCTGAGGCGATTTATGATGATGTATGGGCTCCTGATCCCGCATGCTACCTTACCGATGAGGAAATAGGCCTTTAAAAGAGCAGTGAATCAAACATCATTTGAAAGGTGACTCCCAATGTATTACGGGGGACATGTCAGAGAAATTGAAGACATTGGGGAGCTGAAATCGCTAGGCCTTGATTTTGGCGAGGTGGTCATAAAAAATGAGGCATCGAGGTCATATTGGCGCTCGAACAAGATTTCCCCGAGCGCTGGAGATGGTTTTTTCCTGATAGCCCATGGACCTCACGAAGGTAATCCGAACTCTTTGGAAAATCTCGAGAAAAACTACATGCCCGCATTGAGAGAAACCGTTTTGACCGCCAGGCGGATGGGAATAAATTTTTTGACCACGCACTTGTGGATGGATTCGAGATATGTTTCCCCAGAAATCATATCCGCCAAGATAGGGGCTTTGCATGAACTCCGGGAATTCGGCCGACAGGAGGGTGTAACCGTAAGCCTTGAAAATCTTTCCGAATCCAGAGCTGACCTCAAGGCAATACTGTCAGTCATCCCCGACCTTGCATTGACTCTGGACATAGGACACGCCGAGCTATTATCGGACCTGAACAGGTCATTCGAAATAATTCGTGACTTCGGCCATTCGATCAAGCATGTTCATGTTCACGACAACAGAGGTGGAGTTGGCGTAAAAGATGATCTTCATCTCCCGTTAGGCGAAGGAACAATTGATTTCGAAGGAATTTTCCGTGAGCTTCGTGAAAGCGGATATGATCGGACAATTACTTTGGAATTGAAGCCGGAGGAGATAAAGCCTTCTTTAATTTTTCTACGGAATCTGATTGACAGGATTGCCAAAACATCTTCAGTAAACTAAAAGAACTTAATAAAAATCAATGGTTGCTGTGATGAGGCGCCTATAGGGAATAGTCCACACGTCCACAAATTGCCGTAATCGATTTCATGTAAGTTAAATCCTCTATTAGGAGGTCTGGATGAAGACTGAGAAAAAGTTTCAGGAAATGAGAGTTGCCGGGATCGCCTCTGACACCAGGAATATGCAACCAGTTGTAATTTTGAGGGAAGTGTCAGGAGATCGAGAGCTATACATATGGATTGGGCCGGTTGAGGCCATGGCTCTGCAAAGAGCGATGAGCAAGGAGGTTTTTCAGAGACCTCTGACCCACGAACTATTACGGAATCTTCTCGAAAAACTCGGCGCCCAACTTGAGCATATCGAAATTGATGACCTCAAGGATCATACCTATTACGCCACCATTTACCTGAAAACTTCTGACTCCAAACTCATAACACTAGACGCCAGGCCGTCTGACTCATTGGTGCTGGCTACATGGTCAGGTGCCTCCATATTTGTCAGTGAGAGAGTTATTCAGGGAATGACGGAAACTCATATCGGTGAAGAACCGAAAAAGAAAGTAGTATTTTCGCAGGAAGACGTTGAAAAAACCGACGAAGAACTGACCAAAATACTCGAAAGAATAAAACCTGAAGATTTGGGAAATGCTTGAGGCGCTGCAAAAATATTTACGACTGAAATCAATAGACATTTAAGGGCCAGGCGTCGAATCGAATCATGTTGACCAAGTCAACCTACCGGCATTGTTCATGAAACAAGAATGAAAAAGAAAACTTCATCTCCTAATTCCGGCGGCCCTTTTAGACTTCTAAAGTATTTTTTTCTGTCCGGTTTCGCGGTGATTGCGGTGGTGACTTTTCTACTGGGCGCCTTTTTGTATTCCAGGAATGTTGACACTCTTCTCAAGAGCGCCGAAAATTACGCCAGGCTGTTAGCTGAAAATCTTAACTATAATATATTTATAGGTTTTTATGCTCCACTCAAAGCGCGGGGCGCCAAGATGGATCTCCGTAAATGGGATCAGTTTGGAGCCTTGGATTCGCTGATCAAGGATTTCACGTATGGACTTAAAATTGATCGCATAAAGATAATCGATAGATCCCGGAAGATAGTATACAGCACGGAATACGATCTTATAGGTAAATACGAGCCCGATAACAACGCTGTAAATGACGCATTGAACGGTAAGGATCATACCCGGATTCGCCAGGACGACAAATCGACTTCACAATGGTATGGTAAATGGCTTGCCGACACGTATTATCCCCTCAGGGAGGGCACCGGTAACTATTGGATGCTGGGCGCCATATACGGCGTTATTGAAATATCTCAGGATGTCACAGATCAGTATGTGAACGTTCAAAGATCCATCCTGGTTATCATGGTGGTCGCCACTGGATTGATGGCGTTTCTTTTCATAATGCTAACCCTGATAGTCAGGAGAGGTGAAAGAATACTCATAGAGCGATCAGCCAGTCAGAAAAAACTTGAAGAACAGCTTCAACAGTCCGAAAAAATGGCTTCTATTGGACAGATGGTCGCTACAATCGCTCATGAAATTAGAAACCCCCTGGGCATAATCCGTTCATCCGGAGAAGTTCTTGCCAACAAAGAGAATCCGGACCCGAGCAGAATTAAAAAGCTGGCTGGAATAATAGTTGAGGAGGCTACACGGCTAAGCCTCATCCTGACAGATTTTCTCGATTTTGCCAGACCGAGGTCGCCAGCTTCTGACAAGGTGGATATAAGGACTGTTTTGGAGCGTGTGAAAAACAATCTCGAGCATGAAATTCAGTCTAGAAGCATAAGCTGGCCTGATTACAACAGTAATGGAAACGAACCCTTCATCACAGGGGACTCAGACCTCCTGTATCAAGCTTTTCTGAACATCGCCATGAACGCTTTCGAAGCAATGCCCGATGGGGGCGAGTTCAAAGTTTCTATTGAAGCTTCGGAATCCAAGGTAGTAATTGATTTTGAGGATAATGGTCACGGAATCAAGGATTCCGATCTGCCTCGAATATTCTCTCCCTTTTTCACTACCCACGAAATGGGTACTGGACTGGGCCTCTCTGTGGTGCACAATATAATTACAGCCCACAATGGAGAAATAACGGTTCAAAGTGAAGAAGGCAAACGGACGGTTTTTCGTGTAACTCTTCCCGTAGACTCAAACTAACAAGCGTTAAGGTTTTTATAGAAGTGACATGCCCAAAGTTCTCGTAGTCGATGATGAAAAAAATTACCTGTTGGTGCTCGAAGATCTTCTTGCGGATGAGGGTTACGAAGTCGTGACAGCTTCCAGCGCTGCCGAAGGACTTGAGATTATCCAACGCGAAGCTATTGACACCGTGTTGACGGATATAAAAATGCCAGGAATGTCCGGCATCGAATTCTTGGAAAAAATAATGAATTTCGATTCAGATATGCCCGTAATACTGATGACCGCCTTTGCAGAGGTCGATCAGGCTGTAAATGCAATGAAAAAGGGCGCTTTGGATCATATTCAAAAGCCATTCGATAACCAGGACCTCAAAAGGGCCGTAGCCAGAGGAGTTGAAAAAAGGCGCCTAGTAAAAAGCATTAGGAGACTAGAAACCGAACTTGGAAACCTGTGGGGAAATATCATAGGCGAATCCGACGCGATGAAGCGGGTTTTCTCAATCATGAAAAGAGTTTCTGACACACCCACGACCGTCCTTGTAACCGGAGAATCTGGAACAGGAAAGGAACTCATAGCTCGTGGACTACATAAGGCCTCCTCAAGAGCCTCGGCGCCGTTCGTTTCGATCAACTGCGCGGCCATACCCGAGACATTGCTCGAATCCGAACTTTTCGGCCATGAAAAAGGATCTTTTACAGGCGCTGTTGGACTGAAGGAAGGTAAGTTTGAATATGCCGACGGAGGCACCCTGTTCCTGGATGAAGTCGGAGAAATGCCTCTGAGTATACAGGTCAAACTTCTTAGAGTCCTACAGGAACAGGAGTTTCAGCGAGTCGGTGGAAACAGGGAAATAAAAGTCGATGTCCGATTGATAGCGGCAACAAACAAAGACTTGAAGGAAGAAGTCGACGCGGGGCGTTTTAGAGGAGATCTGTTTTTCAGATTAAATGTAGTGAACATAAGGGTTCCTGCGCTTAGGGAAAGACGTTCCGATATACCATTCCTGGTGGCCCATTTCATCAACAAGTATTCCATGAGATTGGATAGAAACATCAAGGAAGTTGATCCGGAAGCCATGCGAGTCCTCTATTCCTATAACTGGCCCGGAAATGTCAGAGAACTTGAGAATGTAATCGAAAGCGCGCTGGTAATGTCTAGAGGCTCCACAATCAAGAAATCCGATCTGCCCAACGAGATCAAGAAAAGTAATGAGGTCCTCAAAGAAACGGAAGCTTTCATCTCAATGGATTCGGGCTTGGTAGACACGTTGGACGCAATCGAAGAAAAAATGATACGTCAGGCTCTCAAACAGTGCGGCAATATACAGGCGCAAGCTGCAAAGATATTGGGAATATCCAGGAGCAATTTGCAATACAAGCTCAAAAAGTACGGGATACAGGCCGAATAAGGCTTCCACTTTGGGATTACAACAAAGGCTACAAGCAAACAAAACCGCGCCGGATTGATTTTAATTGTAGATAGGAATAAAATTTAAATACGTTTGTCTCCAATGCGAGTGTTTTAGCGCTTGTTTGCTTAGAACTTTAGGCAAATATCATAAACTGTGTTTAATTTAATTCTATAACTTTTATGCGTATTGGTCGGCTTTTATTGACACATAATAGCTTTTAAACTATACAGGACTTGATTTTGGGTGGGTTGGTCCTTTCTGTTATTTTCTGACACGAGGGTTAAGTGATGCGTAATAAAATTAAAAGTCTGCTTGGGGTGTTAGTAGGATTTTTTATAGCTGTTCCGGTTCATGCTCAATATTATGACAACTACTACCAACAACCTTATTATTACGGTCCCCAGGGGCAACCGACAACGCAGTATTATCCTAATTCAAACCCCATGGCCAATCTCCAGTATGACCACAGGGACGCAGAAGCGATCCTCAGGGAACAAATGGCGCGTTCAACTAACCAGGAATATGCCGAATATCAACAACGCCAACCCCGGCAGTCGCAGATGTACGACGCCTACTATGGTCATAGGCTGAATGACGAAGGTCAGGTGCAGCAAGTCATGCATGAAGCGCGCTCGATCGCCAGTGTCATCAAAAACAGGAACGGTAAAGCTTTCGTAGTGATCGACAAGAGGAACTTCCAATTCTATCTTTATGACAGGAACGGTGGTCTTTTAAGGATAGGCCCTGTAGCCATTGGCAAGGGCAAGACCCACGTGGGCGCATTTGAAACACCTGTGGGAATTTTCCCTATCAAGAGCAAGGTTCCGGTGGATGACTGGATCAGGCCCGACTGGTATTTTGTGGAAGAAAATGAGCCTATACCTGCTAGATGGGAAGACAGGCGGGTTCCGGGATTTTTCAGATACAAGATGGTTTATGACGGCGCTCGTTACATCCATTACGCTGAGGCTACCGGTGGCAGACTGACTCACGGCTGTCTCGGTCTGGACTGGCATGATGCAGAAGCTGTGTTTCATACGCTTAGCGTCGGGTCTTATTGTATTATCATCGACGATAACTTTTTGACACGTCTGGTAAGAGGTGAATTTCCGATAGCAAAACCCACGGCGGTTGCTAGCTCAAACAAACAGGAGAAGGAGAACGCTGAAGCTTCAGCCACCCAACCACAACCGGCCCCTCGACAGCAGCCTTCTGTGGCTCTCAGTGAAACTGATCAGAGAGAACTCGGAAACTTGTGGTAGAATAAGATTGAACGGTCGCGTGATCAAAACTTGTCACGATATTTGAGGTTTAATTGTGTCCCTGAAATGTAGATTCGGTATTGCAATTTGCGCTTTGATCTGCTCATTTTCCTTGGCTTCCTGCCTGACCGCTTCTTTGCCGAAGAATGCAAAGATGGATTCCCAGCCGTCTTCCCAGGAATCCCCCTCGGCTTCTTTAGACCGCGGACTCATGGACAAATGGGAACTCATGTATCAGGTAAATGACAAAGGGGAGGAACAAAAACCAAGGGAAGCGACTCGAACGGTCTTGGAATTTACGGGAAAGGGCGAAGTAATCTTTAATCGTATGGATAAAGAAAACACCGACATGTCCAAGAACCGATCAGGTAAGTATACTCTCGAAAGGGAACAGATTATAATTACCGACGACGCAGGAAATACGGTTAAGTGGCCCTACCAGATCTCCGGTGATAATTTGATGATATCTATGCCCGAAGTGAACAAGAAGTTTTATTGGAAGCGTTTCAGGCAAAACTAAGTTACCTGATTTCCAGAGAGATGCTCACAACCGGGAACTATTTTTAACTTTCACGTTCAAACAAATCAGGTTTTAATACGCTTTCAGAAATTTTTACATATCCTCAGCGGAGAAAATGCTCGGTGAGTCGCGAACGAGAGAATTCCACTTATTCCAAAATCTTATTTCTGATACTTAGTTTTCTTATTATCTCAGCCCCACATGCGTCATCATCTTCGAGTGATCAAATTGAATTACTAAAATATGAGGTTACGTGGAATGGCAGTCGAGCCGGCCATGGTGACATAACGACAAAAGCAGATTCAAACAAGGTCAGTGTCACTGCTCAAGCAGTTTCGGACGGCCCTCTAAAAGCGCTTGTGGAAATCTGGAGTCGTATCCAGGCTACC
This sequence comes from Desulfomonilaceae bacterium, assembly GCA_050176095.1. Taxonomy (GTDB): domain Bacteria; phylum Desulfobacterota; class Desulfomonilia; order Desulfomonilales; family Desulfomonilaceae; genus CAITZA01. The sequence goes on along the minus strand of JBFXII010000029.1, from coordinate 4,373 downwards.
TTTTCCGCTAAGACTATCCAACCGGAAACTTATAGATTCCACCTCAGATCCAATTTGCTGCGAAGTGAAGTAGTTGATCTTAGCTTCGACCACAGGACGAAGTCGGTCACTGTCAACAAGCAAAAAGGCGATGAACAGGAATGCCACACCGAAAAGGTCATGGGACTTTACGACCCCATTTCCGCTGTCTTCCTCCTTCGAAAACAGAAGGATTTAGCAAAGCCTATGTTCGTTGACATTTTCGACGGAAAGGATAAGGCCAGACTCTACGTAACTCCTCAAGGTCAAGAGCAAATAAGCATAAAATCCGGTCAGCATGAAGCTCTGAGGTTAAATTTACGACTCGTGAAGCTAACTTCTGATCAAAAGGAAATTGCTACCGGAAAGCTATGGATATCAAATGATTCTCGAAAGATACCGCTTCTGTTGACCTCTTCACCCATAGTTGGCACAATCAGATTCGAATTAATACATGCTCAACTCTAGCTTGTTGTTGACTTGAACCCATCTTACCTTCAACCATCAAGCCAATCACGGAATTTGTCTTGTTGATAAACTCTAAGCTACTAAAAGCTCTGGAATTAATCGAAGAAATATCCCCCGGCTCCTACATAGTTGGAGGATTGATTCGTGATCACTTCATCAATCGTAACCACATAGCAGATGTTGATGTTGCTGTCGCGGCGAATGGATTTAATTTGGCGCGACAAATCAGCCAATATCTTGGAGATGAAGCATCATTTGGGCCCCTGGACGAAATTAACGGATGTGGTCGACTAGTCTTTGATTCGCCTGACCATGAGATCATGGACATTACCACTCTGAAGGCGCCCACGATCGATGAAGATCTTTCCAGGCGAGATTTCACAATAAATGCGATAGCAGTCAGAGTATCGGATTTTATTTGCAGCGGCCTTGAGCGTTTAATCGACCCGCTAAACGGACTTCAGGATATCAGCGACGCCCGCATTCGCGCCTGCGCGGACAACGCATTTTCTGATGATCCCTTGAGAATATTAAGGGCATATCGGTTCACTACTCAGCTTGGTTTTTCAATTGACGCTAAAAGCCTTTTGTTAATGGAGCAATCGGTTCAGGGACTCTCTGAAGTCTCTGGCGAGAGAATAAGGGATGAACTTTATCTGATTCTATCCGAGCCAGACAGTTATAGAACTCTGGTCGCGATGGAGGATCTAGGCGCCATAACTCTGATTTTTCCTCAACTGAATCACATGAAAGGCGCCGGCCAGAACCGGTTCCACGATCTGGATGTCTGGAATCATTCATTAAAGGTTGTAGAACAGATAGAATTTCTAATAAACAACCTGGAAAGTTTTTTCCCCGAACACAAAGATAAGATTTTAAACTACTTTAGGCATGAAATCTGTCCAGGACGAAATCGTCCATGGCTCCTGAAACTCGCCGGTCTCTTCCATGATTCAGGAAAACCCTTTACATCAACAGTAGATCTTGTTGGAAACATTCACTTTTACGGTCACGAAAAGGTCTCCCGGCAGATAATTGAGAACTCCATAGTCAGACTCAAGATGTCTAATCGTGAATCTGACTATGTCCTGAAACTCGTAGGAAGCCACATGCGCTTGTCCTCCTTGACGGTTTCGGAAGCGTCGAGAAAATTCCTATTCAGGGTATCTGATCGTTTTCAGGAAGATATTATAGGACTGTCATTAATTTTCATTGCGGATTTGAGGTCCTCCTGCGGACCCGCCAGAAAGCAAAGTCATATGGACAATGCAATAATTGGGGTCAAAACGCTTCTCAATTATTTTTTCGAGCTTCCCGGCGAACCCGTAGCTCCTTTGGTAAATGGACGCGATATTATTACAGATTTCAACATTGCGCCCGGCCCTTATATCGGTTACATCCTAAAAAGAATTCGGGAAAAACAGGCTCTAGGCGAGATCGCTAACAGGCAGGACGCCTTACATGAGGCACGCCGGATTATTCAAAGGCTTCAGACCGACAAGTCGAGTCAATAGCCCTAACAAAATAATACACGCCTATACTGGTCTGCCGCCTTTATATAATTTCATTGATAACAGTTCTGATTTGAATTTATGGAAGATAGTGATGGGAGAGATTATTCAGCGCAGAATATGGATAATCTGCGCTGAAATCATTATTTGACGTGATCAATCTTTGCCGAAGGACGCTCCAAGGTTTTCCTTAAGAAGATCTCCAAGGTTGGAAGCCACAACATCCTGACTACTTGAATAACTTTTTTGTTCAACGTCTTGCGATTTCTCAAGACTCTTAATGGATAATGCTATCTTCTTGTCCCGCTTGTTTACCTTAAGCACCATGGCCGTAAGGGTTTCACCCTCTTTAGTAAAATCTGATGGTGAATTGACACGATCCTTGGAAAGTTCCGAAACATGGATCATGCCCTCTATTCCGTCTTCGATCTCCAGGAATACTCCAAAGTCGGTAACGGAAGTGACCTTACCTGTGACGGTTGCTCCGGTGGGATACCGTTCCGGTATGGTTTCCCATGGGTCTTCCTCAATTTGTTTGATACCTAGCGAGAATCTTTCATTTTCTTTGTCAATGTTCAGCACAACTGCTTGAACGGTTTGGCCTTTCTTGTAAAGCTCACCCGGGTGCTTAATGCGCTGCGTCCAGGATATGTCAGATATGTGAACCAGGCCGTCAATTCCTTCATCGATGCCTACAAATATTCCGAAATCAGTGACGTTCCTGATCTTACCTTCTATCTTTGTTCCCTCGGGATAGCGCTCTGCGATAACATCCCACGGATTTGGCCTCAACTGTTTCATACCTAACGATATGCGTTTCTGAGACTTATCCACATTAAGGACCACAACCTCGACTTCTTCGCCGATGTGGGCCATCTTGGACGGATGACGCGGCTTTTTCGTCCATGCCATTTCAGATACATGAACCAAGCCTTCTACACCTTGCTGAAGTTCAACAAAAATACCGTAGTCAGTAATACTGACAACTTTTCCATTCCATTTGGAACCTATGGGATAAGCATCTTCGGCTGTTTCCCAAGGATCAGGATTGATCTGCTTCAAACCAAGAGATACTCGCTCCTTATCAGGATCAAATTTCAAAATCTTGACCTTGATCTCATCGCCAACCTTGATGATATCCGATGGATGGTTAATCCTGCCCCAAGACATATCAGTTATATGGAGCAGACCGTCTATACCGCCTAAATCAACAAATGCTCCATAATCCGTTATGTTCTTGACAACTCCAGTGAATATTTCCCCGCTCTCAAGAGCCTTAAGTATAAAATCCTTCTTCTCGTCTCTAACTTTGTCCAGCAGGGGTCGTCTTGAAAGAACTATATTTCCACGCTTGCGATTATATTTGAGAACGTTAAACTCGAATGTTTCGCCAATATATTTTTCGAAGTTTCTCACAGGCCTGATATCTATCTGGGATCCTGGCAAAAAGGCCGGCACACCTATGTCAACCTGCATGCCGCCTTTGACGCGCGAAATGACCTTTCCGGAGATGGTCTTCTCTGTCTCACAGATTTCGGCTATTTCATCCCAAATACGGATTTTGTCCGCTTTGGTCTTGGAGATTCTTACTCCGCCAGAACTCTCTCCAGAGTCTTCCAGAAATACCTGAACAGTGTCGCCAACAGACACTGTCAAAGCGCCCTGTTCATCCTGAAACTGCTCCAGGGGAATTTGACCTTCGGATTTTGACCCGACGTCAATCATAACGTATTCCGGCGTGATTTGAACCACCACACCGCTTACTATTTCCCCCTCTTGCGCTTTGTGAAAACTACTCTCTACAAGCTCTGCGAAGTTTTCTTCTTTGGTTATCTCCTGGCCTTCATCATCGGACAGAAGGTTGTGGTTAGATTGGGTTTCCAAGTTTTCCATCCAGCTAACACCCCCGGACTCTTTTGTGCAGCTAAGCTTTATTCAACTGTTCTGAATAATCTATTATATATATCTATTTTTAAAGAATCTGACAACAAAAAGTTTTTATTGCATATCTTTTTGAGTAATTATTGCTATCTGACCATTGATTACATATTTGGCTTCGATCAATTCCAACATCTTGTTAAAGGCCGCTTTAGGAGTAAGATGTGTCGTGTCTATAATTATTGAATCACTAGCTGGAGCCAAAGGCGCCGTCTTTCTTGATTCATCCCTGATATCTCTAGCGCGCATTTCATTCAATACAACACTATAGTAAGGCTTTTCACCCCTCTCAAGAAGTTCAGTGAACCTTCTTTTTGCGCGCTCTTCCAACTCAGCAGTAACAAAGAACTTAATGAATGCGTCAGGGAAAACAACTATTCCCATATCTCGACCCTCAGCCACAATATTCCATGATCTTGCAAGATCTCGCTGAGTATC
>JBFXII010000028.1:0-12702 GCA_050176095.1 Desulfomonilaceae bacterium | reverse complement strand
CTAGAGGCGCCACAAAAGAAAAATTATTTGCCGAAGGCTTCCTTGGCCGCAGTCAAGGTGTTCTTCATCAGCATTGCGATGGTCATGGGGCCTACACCGCCCGGAACCGGCGTAACTGCAGCAGCCTTTTCCTTTACCTCATCATAAGCTACGTCGCCTACGATCTTGAAACCTTTCTCGGTCCCTGGAGCGTCAACGCGGTTAATGCCAACGTCGATAACAACAGCGCCTTCACGTACCATGTCACCCTTAAGATATTCAGGCTTGCCAATCGCAGCGATGATTATATCGGCCGCCAGGCATCTTTCCTTGAGATTCTTGGTTTTTGTATGACACATTGTGACAGTGGCATTCATGTCGCGTTGATCCAGCATGTTAGAAAGCGGCCGACCTACTATGTTGCTCCTTCCAAGTATGATCACATCCTTGCCAGAAGTCTCAAATCCACCACGTTTGATCAATTCTATTACGCCTGCAGGTGTGCAGGGAAGAAATCTCACTTCGCCAATGCTGATCAAGCCCACGTTAAAAGGATGGAAGCAGTCGACATCCTTTTCCGGTAGGATCGAACGCAAAATCTTGGTTTCGGGAATATGCTTCGGCAAAGGCAACTGGCACAAGATACCGTGAACTGTCTTGTCCTTATTGTAACCATCAATCACCGCGAGGAGTTCTTCAGTGGTGGTTGAAGCTGGAAGACGGGTTTCCAGAGACTTGATTCCGATATACTCACAAGCTTTCTTCTTATTCAGAACGTAAACTTTTGACGCTGGATCATCTCCTACAAGTATAACTGCAAGACATGGTTCAAGGCCCTGAGCTTTAAGCTTTACTACCTCTTCCTTCATCTCGTCTTTGAGAATCTGAGATACTTCATTTCCACTGATGATTTTGGCTGACATCCGGTCCTCCTTGGAAGAATTGTTTAATTTATAAAGTGTTATACAAACAAAAATGGCGCTCAATCATAAAAAACTATATCTTGTGCGCCCCCCATTACTCTAATCTTTACAAATACCCATGCACGAATATTCTATAGGTGTGGTCTCAATCGAACCTGTCCCACGGTAAATCATCCGCAAGCAGTTGAATAAAACAAGCTATTTTTCAAGTTGTTCGGCGATTTCGGATATTGCTTTGTTTATAACCGGATCATCCAAAGAAGGTGGTCTGTTTTCCAGATCCGCCGCCGCTATCTCTTCGGAAAAAGGTAGAACGCCTATGAGTGGTATCCCTTCAAGGCTATTAACAAGGAATTCCCTCTGCTGGCTATTCCTTATCTTGCTGCCCACAGCCACTACTTTTTGCAATCCGATGTCACTGGTTAACTGTCGAACTTTTGCCGCCGTCTCTATACTCCTTTGTCCAGGTTCCACCACTATTACGAGCCGATCCACTCCCTGAGCAGTCCCTCGTCCCAAGTGCTCTATGCCGGCCTCCATGTCCATAATAACAAGATCTTTTTCATACAATACCAAATGAGATACCAATGCCTTGAGAAGGACACTTTCAGGGCATATACATCCTCCACCACCTTTTTTTACCGTGCCCATAACCAACAGACGAACACCGTCTTTTTCCTTCCCCAAAGCGTCCGGAAGGTCATCAACCTTTGGGTTCATCTTGAAAAAGCCGCCAACCGTCCCCTTCTTACTTTCGGTTCGCTCGTAAATGAGGTCTTCCATGTTGGCTATTGGGACTATATTGGAGGTATCAATACCCAATGCGGATCCGAGATTGGCGTCTGGGTCTGCGTCTACCGCCAATACCCTAAACCCTGTACGAGCCCAATATCTCGCCAATAGGCTGCTCAAGGTCGTTTTCCCGACACCACCTTTGCCTGATACGGCAATTTTCATTTTCTAGCCTCTCGATATTAATAATTAGCAAGGATTTTCATTAATGGATTATTATACAGGTGAACAGCTCGAGAACTAGCGCCTGGCGTGTCTCATCAATTCTAAAACCGCCATCTGGCCAGCTACTGCCATGTCCTCTGCGCTAAAAAAAAGATCCGCCGTCTCGTCGAAAAGCACACTGGCCTCCGCAGGGAATTCATCGTCTCCCTTCCAAAGCAAACAGGTGATCGGTAGCATAGGGAAATAAGCCAGTTCAACGCCCGCGTCAGCGGAGTCAATTATTTTTCCATTAAGCTTGCGTCCCGCCTCAATCATAGGAGATGGATCATTGCCAAATACTGCAATTAGTATCTCCTTGGTGCGCCTGTTAAATGCGGGTTCGTAAAAGCTACCTTCTTTGAATTCACGGAAATGTTTGAGCTTGCCCACAGGCTGCCTGCCATCAGCGTTATTCAGATAATGAATCGCCAGGATATTAAGCCAAATCTGCGACTCTTCCCCGGTTTCCTTTATCGTGAATTGATGATTGTCCAGATCGAGAACGATGTGTCTGTCGAGGTGAGGCAGAATCAGTTTCCTTTGCGCCAACTCTGCTCCGGCCTTTTCCGCTATTCTCCCAGGGTCCTTCCGGTCGAATGTTTCAAGCCCCAACTTCAGGGCGCGTTCATAGTTGTCCTGTTTGGGTAGAGCTGGACCCGATAGATCTTTAATGTTGAGCATTATGTTGAACCACTGCTAAGCGACTGTGCAGACGCCCTCCTTACAAACGAAGGGCGTCAAATTAAAAAAGGCGCTCTCTAGCGAAAAAGGCCTTTTTCAAATTGTCAAAGTCCTCACACTTATAATGTTGGGAAGCTTTCTCAATGCGTCAAGCGCGGCTTCATCAGCCTTGGTGTCCGTGTTGAGAAACACAAGCGCCTGACCACCGGCTTCTTCACGAGCAAACTGGAAATGCGATATATTGATCCCTTTTTCCCCAAGAGTTATACCGACTGAACCAATAACCATCGGTTTGTCATAGGCATGAAGTAGAATCAACTCACCCGAAAGATCGAACTCACCCCTAAAATGTCCGTATCTGACCATCCTTGGGTTTGATCTTCCAAATAGCGTGCCTTCAACATCATGCTCACGATTCTCGGTGACAACCCTAAAGCGCACCATGGATGTAAAATTTTCCGACCGGCTAACCTTAGTCTCCGATACTGTTATGCCACGCTCTTCAGCTACCATGGGAGCATTGACGAGGTTGACGTCGTCTAGCATTATGGGTGTTAGCAGGCCTGTCAAAAAAGTAGTTGTTATAGGTTTCAGATCCATTCCTGTCATGTCACCGGAATACTGAGCCTCTACGCTCTTGATTCCCGTCTGGATCATGTTCCCGAGGAATAAACCCATCCGCTGTGCAAGATCCAGGTAAGGTTTGAGGGTCTCGAGAGCTTCTCCTGAAACCGCCGGAGCGTTCACTGCGTTTCTGATGGTCCCCGTCAACAGAAAATCACGTATCTGTGAAGCAACTGCTATTGCGACATTATCCTGAGCTTCTCTCGTGGAAGCTCCGAGGTGCGGTGTGCAGATCACTTTTTCGGATGTGACAAGGCGACTCAATCCTGGAGGTTCCGTGTTGAAAACATCCAATGCCGCTCCCGCAACATGACCGGATTCTATAGCGTCAGCCAGATCGTCCTCATTGACCACAGGTCCTCTGGAGCAGTTGATTATCCTCACCCCTTTTTTCATCTTGGCGATGTTCTTCGCATTGATGATGGCTCGGGTATCATTGGTCAATGGGACATGGAGAGTTATGATGTCGGATTCGTGGAAAATATCGTCTACTGAACCCAACCTTATGCCCATTTGCTTGGCTTGGTCTTCAGATAAAAAAGGATCATAGGCAATGATTTGCATGCCAAGGCCAATTGCCCGTTCAGCTACTACCGACCCTATTTTGCCAAGCCCTATAATTCCTAAAGTTTTGTTCAGTATTTCGGCGCCTGAGAATTTCTTTTTTTCCCACTTGCCTTCCTTCATTGAAGCGCATGCCTGAGGGATATTTCTTACCAGAGCCATCATCATCGAGATGGTATGTTCAGCTGTGGTAACCGTGTTTCCGCCTGGAGTGTTCATTACCACTATTCCACGTTTGGAAGCGGCTCGAATGTCCACATTGTCCAGGCCCGTTCCAGCTCGTCCAACCACCTTCAAATTAGCGGCGGCTTCTATTACGTCCGCTGTTACTTTTGTGGCTCCCCTAATAGCAAGGGCGTGGTATTCCGGTATGATCTGTTTGAGCTCATCCGGGCTAAGTCCAACCTTAACATCCACTTCTATCCCCGGAGCGTCCCTGAATATCTGGACACCCAACTCGGAAAGGTTATCCGAAACCAAAACTTTCACTAGGAAAATCCTCCTGCGTCACCGATTTAAAACTTTAGCCTGATTGAGTCCAATCTCAAAATGGCAGTATTGGACGTTTAAGCCCGTATCAAGCGCTTTTTTATCACAAATACTTCACGGATCGATTTGTTAATCAGAATTTTGCACAGACCTATGTCAACTCACACTTTTATCAGTATAGAGTAAACATGTCAAGATAACGGCCCAATAATAGCCCCCCATAAAGCTCCCCCGTATGCACAAACAAAAATGACTTTGGGGTTCATTCACCGATGAGCATGGCAACTAAAATAAACAACACAGTCATCATGAACGGCATGGGTGGATGAGAACTGAATTCATTGGTCCTGCCATCCTCAGGCAAGATGATGAGTTCGGGTAGATCCTCTTCTCTTAACCCATCAATACCTTCCACTATTTTGAACTCGAGATTGTCTGAAACCATTTTGCTACTTTCCTGTTTCCTCAATCAATGTTGACGCCAAACCATACAACCTTCATGTCCAAGATTAAAACAATGTTTTCGAGATGTTTAAGGCATAAATTAGAACTCGCTTTATTATAATGGAATTTGCGAATTTGTCATCAAATTAATACATGTTTACTCATGCTACCTTGTCTTGGGTATGTTTCTAAAGAATGATATATTGATGGGAAATTCAATATGTTGTAAATTGAAAACAGAAATAAGCCAAAACGACTTCGATCTTCAATCTTGCAGAGGGAGGGCAAATGGAAAAAAAGGGTCCCGATATAAAAGAATCAGTAGTGGAATTGATGGAAAACCTTGGCACAATTGGCGTGTTCATGCTAGGCGAGGCAAGAGCCTTTCTACGGAAGAGCTGGGGAGCTTCTCGTGAGGAGTTTTTTGCGGCAGTAGACCAGGCCTCCAAGACGATGAAGCAGTCAGGCAAGATGGCCGTGGGAGACATCGAAAGGGCTACCGAAAAAATCAAACAGTCATGGGAACTTTTGGATCAGGAAAAGGACCTGGATTGGGACAGTTTTCTCACAGACCTGAAGACACGGCTTAAAGCCATAGGTGATATCAGCAAGGAAACTTTTGATCTGTGCGTCAACCAGACTAAAGAGGTTTTAGACAAGCAATGGACCGCGTTTGGTCGAGTAGGCGAAGATCATGTAAAAGAAGCACAGAAACACACGGAGCAAATGGCTAAGGTGTTTAAGGACCAGTGGGGTGTCTTTAAGGAAACCATGCAGAAAACCGGAAAAAAAATAGATAGAGCTGTTGAGGCGGCATGGGAAGAGATTAAGAAAAAGGACTAGTCTTTTCAAATAAAGGTCAGCAGGGTGATGGTCGATTGATTACAGTAGGTTTAACCGGTGGAATAGCGTCAGGCAAATCGACGGTAAGCTCAATGTTTAAGGAGCATTCAATACCAGTGATTTGCGCTGACGAACTTGCCCACGAAGCCGTCAAAAAAGGTTCTCCAGCTTTAGAAAAAATTAGGGAAATCTTTGGAGATGATGTTTTTCAGAAAGACGGCGAGTTGGATCGGATGGCCCTTGGATCAAAAGTCTTTGCCGATCATACCCTAAAAAAAAAGCTTGAAGGAATTATTCATCCCTACGTCGAACAGAAAAAAAACGAATTTCTCGCCAAGTGCTCTGCGCAAGGCCATCCTGTTGTTGTTATTGATGTTCCGTTGTTGTTTGAAACCGGCTGGAATAAAAACGTAGATGTTGTTGTGGTCGTTTACGTAAACAGGGAATTGCAGATCAAGAGGCTTATGGAGAGAAACGGTGTCTCGCTTGAACAGGCAACGGCGCGACTTGATTCTCAGTGGCCAATAGAAGACAAAAAGGAACAAGCCGACGTAGTCATAGATAATTCTGGATCCATCGACGAAACTCGGCTACGTTTTGAAAAAGCCCTGGAAGAAATCAAATCACGAGTACAAATTTGATGTCTGCTTTTTAAACGCTAATCCTGGCTGGAGGTTTTTGACCATTTTGCTCGAAATATTAATCGGCGTAGCCTTTTGGGCTGTTATTTTTCTCGTGTGGTATTCTCGGAACTACCCCGATAAGATGCCCTCGATTCTCAAGCGGCGTCCCAAGCCCCTGACCAAAGTATCCAAGACTAAGTCTGACGACATCAAAGTAAACAAATCGAGTAGAGAATATAGGAAATTAGTAGAACTTATTGAAAACATTTGCGCCTTGGATCGTTTTGGATCCAGCGACGCCGCAGGTATGGTTTACGCCGTAAAAAAACTCATTGAAATGGAGAAATCCAGCGGTCAAATTTGGGAAGCTTATGCGCTCGATGCTCTGGAAAGCGCTGAAATATGGTGTGATGATTGCAAGAGACCTGTAAAGAAGATTGTCGATAAATCGGGCGTCAGAATTGAATGCGTTCATTGTGACAAATGGCTTGAATTAAAAAACTCGAAAGTGGCTATCCTGGATTTCCCCAAAAAGAATGCAGGATCCTTTAAAAATTAAATTCTTTGTGCCTGGAGCGAAGCTGTGGAACTAAAATCCTGGAAAAATATTGAGCCCGAAAAGTTAAATGAAAACACTTCCAGAAAGATGGTCTGGGGCGAAAATGTCATGGCCGTCCTCATTGAACTGGCCCCAAATTCCAAGGTTCCGTTACATGATCATGTTTCGGAACAAATGACCATGGTTCAGAAGGGAAAGCTTTATCTGTCTTTTCCTGGTCAAGATGATGTTGAGCTTAATCACGGAGACGTCCTCATAATACCTCCATCTCAGCCTCATAGCGCTAAATCAGGGCCAGAAGGCTGCGTGGTCATGGACGTATTCTCGCCTATAAGACAAGACTTCATAGAAGGATCAGCCAGTTATTTCAGTGATGAGCATCCGGACAAGCACAAAGTCTCATTGGACCCTTATCGGGCACTTAGAGGCTATCTCGCCGGTGTGGGGATTGACGTTCCAATTGACACGCTAAGACAAACGCCCCTGGATATCTTGGCTCGATACGTTTACGAAAAGGAATGTATCACCATGGGACAACTCAGAGAAGTCCTGGGAATTGACAAGAAGCAGGCCAAGGACCTTCTCAGGCAATGGAAACACGGTGACGATCACAGCGAATCAAGTTACAGAAGAAAACTTGAAAGAATTATAGTCCTGCCTAATGAAATCGCGAGATACACGGTGGATTAAATGTCATGGTCGGTCAGGTTAGCCGATGGATCTAGAAAAGATAAACAAAATAAAGTCAGCTGTCAGGCGCAATTTCGAAGCAAGCCCCCTGCTGTATGATGAATTCGAATCGAAATACTGTTTTTTTGAGAAGCTCAATTCAATTCTGCTTCAACATATGAATCAACCTGAATCCAGAAAAATTCTGGATGTTGGTTGCGGAACAGGGGCAAGTTGCATGCAGCTTGTAAAAGCTTGCCCAAAGGCAGATGTCTATGGTTTAGACAATTCCGCTGCCATGCTGGAAAAAGCCAAGGAAAAGTATTGTGATTGTCAAAGGCTATCTTTTGTGGAAGGTGACGCGGCGGCTTTACAGGAATGCCTCAACCAGCGTTTCGACACTATAATTTATAGCGCCTCGATATTCCTTATACCCGATTATCAGGAGAGTTTACGTCAGGCCTATGAATTGCTGGAATCAGGAGGAAAAATAGGGCTGACTTTCATGGATGGCGTTTTTTCCAGTAGTGGAGCCAATCTATTCCAGGAAACTGATAAACGCCTTGGTTTGGGGATAAGTCTCAAGAAACCCGTAAAACTGGAAGAACTTGAATCCTGTATGAAGACGATATTTAAATCGGTTCAAGTCATAGAAAAGAATCTCGAACTCCCCAGGAATGTGGTCAGGGACTTTTTCTCCATCCCAGCCATGTCGGCCGGTCTATTCCCGGCTTTAGACTATGCCCTGAGGTTAGAAAAGATATCCACGTTATTTGATGATATCGCCCTGGACAATGTCATCTTTCGCTGGATAATGATCATAGCCGAGAAGTGACATCTATCGTTTGATACATACTGATATGAAGGATGTCGAACCTAGTTTTCTCAAGAGAATATTCAACGTTGAGAACAATAGCTTGCCACCCCATAACATGCCCTGTTTCTAATTGTTCGACTGCTTGATCTGATGATTCACCGAAGCAGGGGGTTGATTACCAGTTTGAGCCTTAGTCTCAGATTCTCGTTTTGCTTCCAAATACAGTTGCCTGATCTCATCAATCCTTTCAATTGAGAGGTTGTCTTTTTCGCTAGCTTCCGGAGACGGCTGGTTCATCTGATGGCTTCGCCACTGTTCAGTATTCCGCTGTGGCTGAATGTTTATCGATTGACAGTCCGCAGGAAGCCCGGAAAAAACTATTAAAGCAAAGGCCATTGTAAAAAAGAACATTTTTGCTTTCATGTCGTCTCCACAAATATGAAACTAAAACTAAACTACGCCACAATAATTCATTAAGCGAATATCATATTACAGGTCCAAAAACAATTATTGGAAAAAAAACCGCTTTCAGTAATTTTTACCGAAAGCGGGTTGCATTTAACGGGCTATTTATTGGCTAAGCTGACTTTTCCGATCTATCTGTTGTCGCTCCATTTTCCGAATTGCTCTCGTAAGACCCTATGGAGGATCTTGCCCGTTCCTGTTCGTGGCATCTCATCATCAGCGATGAAATCCATCGATTTAGGAACCTTGTAAGCTGCTATTTTGGTCCTGGTGAATCTCTTGATTTCTTCCTTCAGGTCATTTGATTCATCATCCGGATCTTTCAGAATAATGAAAGCATGAATAGCCTCTCCCCATTTTTCATGAGGCACGCCTATAACTGCCACATCCTTGACTTTGGGATGTGAAGCCAGAGCGTTCTCAACCTCCGACGGGAATACATTTTCCCCGCCGGTGATGATCATATTGGCTTTGCGGTCCACTAGAACATAAAAACCATCAGGATCACGGTAACACATGTCACCGGCAGTGAACCATTCGCCCTGAAAAACCTCTTTGGTCTTTTCCGGCAATCCCCAGTATTCTTTGAAAATCATGGGGGTCCTGGCGTAAAGTTCTCCAACTTCACCATCAGGGACCTCATTCCCCTCTTCGTCGAGAACCTTTATGCGGTCTATTCCAAATATTTCTCTTCCAATTGTGCCAAGTTTCCTCAACTGATCTTCAGGCCGGCACAGTGTCACCAAGCCCGCTTCAGTTGACCCGTAAGCCTCCCACAACTGGGCATTCTTGAAGAAATCGAGTATGGCTATTTTAGTCTCCTTACGTGCTGGGGCCGAAGAAATAAGCAACTGACGCATACTGCCGACATCGTATTGCTTCTTTATCGAATCCGGTAGCGATAGGATCATGATGTAATGTGTGGGAACAAGAGATGTGAAAGTTATACGGTATTTCTGAACAGTGGCTAGAAAATCTTCCGGATTGAAACTTGATTCGTTGTAAACACAAACGCCACCGGAAACCATGGTGTATGGGAATGAATAAAATATTGAATTCACATGACACATCGGCATTACCATTAGGGCTTTGTCAGTCGGTCTTAGCCCCATATTGGCAATGTCCAGATAATACATGCCCAAATATGATTCATGTGTTCTGACCACACCCTTTGGCTTGCCTGTGGTCCCAGATGTATACATGAATGTCCATGGATCTTCGGCGTCTACCATTATGTCAGGCTCTTCTTCGGAAGACGACGCCAACCACGCCTCATATTCAATGTAACCATCCGGAGCCTTTTCTCCAGGCTCTCCAAGGTAAACGTAACCTCCTGCTGGAACTGGAAGCCGGTCCTTGATGCCGTTTATCATTTCAACAAATGGCTTTTCAACTATGAAAGCCTTGCAACCGGCATTGTTTACGATGTATTCAATTTCCGGACCCGCAAGCCTGAACATTATCGGAACACTAATCTGCCCACCTTTGGCGCTTCCGGCGTAAATCTCCATCCATTCAACACGGTTAAAAGCAATAACCGCAAACCGGTCACCATGCTTACATCCGATATCACTCAGACCATTGGCAAATCTGCAACTTCGTTCATTCCATTGTGAAAATGTGAAATCGCGGTTCTTGTCCTGACATCCAAGCTTGTCGGGATATTGTTCGGCTTGTCGGCTAAGTACCACTCCCATGTGAATCCATTTGCTTACCGTCATACAACCCTCCAAAAAGCGCTAATTGTTCAAATCACTGCTAGAATTCGGCCATGCGCGCTACATAAGGAACTATAACGCACAGTAAAAAAACACATCGGTGTCATACGGAACAGTCCATTGGGACAAAATGTTTTTCACGATTCATTGGAATGAAATATATTACCAAAAGGCCAACGTCAGGGCCGACAAAACTCAACGGAATTCACATCAGAAAATGAGAAGATATCGATGATTTAAAGAAGCATCACTTTCGACTATAATATGTTCGCAGCTTCATGCTGTCAACAGCTATTACCTTTCTGAACATACAACTAAGGCCAAAACCGCGCGCTGACAAAATTCATCAATGATCTTGACAAAAACATATAGAATAACCTGAAAGCATGGCACAGCATGAACTCAATCTTCTTACAATAAAGATTCGTTCCATTAAACCTACTGGGGCTTTCACGCGTTCGGCATAATGAAACATCAATTAATATTTCGATGACTTTTTATGATTGTTTCCTGCAAGTTTCATTGATCGCAGACGAAAACATCTTTTTGTTTTGTCTTCGAAAACTTTGGATGACAAACTCAACATGATGAGATAACAAAGTATAAATGCCGTATTTATTTTCTCAAAAAGTCAATGAATGGAGGCGATGAATGAGTCAGCTTGACAGAAACTCGGGGATGTTACATTCGGAAGAAGCTTTTGACGCTGCCCAAAGAAAGATCTATCAGGAGAGGTTTCTGGGAGAAGTAGTATCCTGCGCATACAATGCAGGGACCCCTCTGAAGGCCGCAATGCAGCAAAAAGGCCTTACACCGGATTCGATAAAAACTATCGAAGACCTCCAAAAGCTTCCTATAACCAAGAAAAAAAATTTGTCAGAAGCCCAAAAGGCCAGACCACCATTTGGAGGTTTTGTGACCGTCCCCATCACGGATCTGGCTCGAATTCATCAGTCTCCCGGCCCCATCTATGATCCGGTAGGGAAAGTCCGTGATTATTGGAGGTGGAAGACAGCCCTTTTTTCAGTTGGCTTTC
This sequence comes from Desulfomonilaceae bacterium, assembly GCA_050176095.1. Lineage (GTDB taxonomy): Bacteria > Desulfobacterota > Desulfomonilia > Desulfomonilales > Desulfomonilaceae > CAITZA01. The sequence goes on along the minus strand of JBFXII010000028.1, from coordinate 1,272 downwards.
GTTCAGGAGACCTGGTTGTAAACACCTTTGCTTATCATTTGACTCCTGCTGGACACATGTTCGAAGAAGGGATAACAGAACTCGGCGCCGTGGTTATTCCAACGGGTGTTGGAAATACCGAAACGCAGGCTGACATAATAAAAAGCCTCGGCGTTACAGGATATATCGGGACACCAAGCTTTCTGATGGCCATTCTTAAAAAAGCTGAAGACATGGGTATCATCAAATCCGTAAATCTACAGGTGGCTTTTCTCGCTGCCGAAATGCTCCCCGAATCTCTACGGAAAAAATTTCTCGATGAATACGGAATCATAGGAAGACAGGCATACGGAACCGCAGACGTCGGATGCGTATCCTACGAATGCGCCCAGCTAAACGGCATGCATGTCCATCACGATGTGATTGTGGAAATCGTCGACCCTGAAACAGGCGAAGTCTTGCCCGATGGGGCCGTTGGTGAAGTTGTCGTCACATGTAACAACAAGATTTACCCTTTGGTGAGGTTTGGGACGGGAGATCTCTCCAGCCTGGCCTATGATCAATGCCCCTGTGGAAGGAAGTCACTCAGATTGACACGAATTATGGGAAGAGCTGATCAAGTGACCAAAGTCAAAGGTATGTTCGTGCATCCTTCACAGGTGCAGCGAGTCCTGGACAGCTATCAAGAAATAGCCAAAGGGCGCCTTCTAGTGGAAAGAGTCAATGACCAGGATGTGATGACCCTCGAAGTGGAAATGAAACAGGATCTGTCATCAAGCCTGAAAACATCAATCGAAAATTCCATCAAGGAAATCATCAAACTCAAGGGATCAGTAAGGCAAATTCAGCCGGATACGTTGAAAGAAGGATTCAAGATCATCGAGGATGTCCGGAAGTGGGAGTAGCCTGCCAATAAAAAAAGAGGCCGAATCGACGGCCTCTTTTTTTGAAACAGTGTCACGACACTGCATGAACTATCCTCACGAATGGCCTGCGCCTCCGCTATGTCCACATGATGACCCCAAGCCTCTCTCGATAGCCGAACTGGAAAAAACTGAAAGAATCTTTGTTACATCGCTACATCCGCAATCAGGACATTCCAGATTCTCTCTGTCCGATGAAAACACAAGCCTTTCAAATTCCTTGCCGCATTTGTCGCAAACAAACTCAAAAATAGGCATCGCTGACCCTCATCATCCGCAACTGCAACCACTGGCGCAACCATCGGAACTTGTGTTAGCCAGTTCCGCCATAGGACCGAATATGCTGGACTTAATTGCAAGACCGCCTGAC